>NYVT01000077.1:0-10016 GCA_002684675.1 Deltaproteobacteria bacterium | reverse complement strand
TCAAGAAAAGTGAGGATGATTCAGCAACCGGAAGTTTACTCAAAGAACTATGAGAGAAGACAAAGTCCGTTTCAAAACAACTAGTTGAGAAAACTCAAGAAAACACTGGGAGTCTCCTATGCACAGAATTCTTCTTGGGTTTAGTGGTTCTCAATGATCCCAATTTTTGTTAATGGATAACAAGTTTCTCTGCAGGCACCCGGGGAGTGGCAAAGTTCTGTGGAGGCTAAACAAGCGGCACAAACCGAACTGTCTTTTAGAATAGCTAATAATGTTCAGAGCAGAATTAATTCCTACCAAGAACTGCGCAAAAAAAACTCCACCCAGACTGTGAGTTATCGACTGCGTGGCACTTCAGACCTTCTTCTCCTTGGTAGAAAGATCGAGATTATTGCAAAAAAATGGAACCTACTTTGCTGAAGCACACCTTAATGCTGTTACCGCTCTGCCACTCTGCAAAATCAGAATTGACGAACTGGCAAAAGAATTAGATGAATCTCGGGAAATTCGAGAAATGAGCAATCCAATTCGAGCGATTCAAAGCTCGAAAGCTACTCTCCCTGTTCTCGATAAACTTTAGTTAGTGCTACTTATTACAAACCATCTTGGAGCAAACCTGCTATAGTATACAATAACTGTTACATTGATTAATGATAGAATAGAAAAACTTCAACAAAATCTACAGACTACAGTAGCGGCCGTTGGGATATTAGCTGATCAATGGATAACACTTGAAAAGGTCTATGTTTATCCCCCATCACTTAGTGGATCAGAGGGAATCACAAAGTTCGCTGCAGTCATTCGAAGTCGGCTTGCCAGTCAACTCAAGGAAGTGAGTCGCCCGGTCCAGTCAAAATTTCTTCTCCGTGGTGAATAGCTTATTGCAGGTCGAGAGACCTAAACTATCGGTTGCAGAATTGGAAAGGTGAAACCATTGAGAATAGTAGTATTCATTTAGTCCCTGCCGCCTTTAGTGGGCTTCAAGTTGTAAAATCTTCAAAAGACTAATTCAGAGACAACTTCAACGACCGCTGTTGATTCGGATTCCTAGCATGCATCCGCTTTGACAGACAAGTCATCCAAGCCAGAAACCAACTCCTCGGAATTGTCTTGGATAGATTCTATGACCAGAATGGAATATCACTTCCTGATTAAGGGGGAATGTGAGATGAGTGATATCATCGGAGACGGAGAGCTTGGTAAAAATGAGTTCTAAATGTTGGCTCAATCTAAATAAAGTTAACAATACCCGACTATCACAGCAAGCTTGGCAACAAGTCATGGGGAAACATCCAACCAAAATATTTCGTCAGAACACCCTGTTAAAGTGGCTCTCTCAGAGATCAACCAGTTCCTAAAAAAAGATTTAACGAAAAAAGTGTGGGTGAAGAATTTCGCTTGATTACAGAAGTGGAGTGGAAAGATGCCTGGTGCAAAGGAGAGAAAAAAAATTCGCTTTGGTAATGGCAAAGATGAAATTTCCGACGTGCCAACCCAAGCTGGGGGAAGCTATTCGCCAAATAGGTTAGGTTTGATTGATTTCAGTGGAAATGTGGAAGATTGGACTGAAGATAAATATCAAAAAAGTTGCCAGGGCCTCCCAGAACTTAATCCACTTTTCTAGAGTGGAAGAAGTATTGCGGTGAGAGGAGGTAATATTGTCAATACATCTGCAGATACTGAGCCGAAGCACATCCTTTGTAGTGGTCGCGGACAATCTCGCAGCATCCTTGATCGATTCGATCTATGACTTGTTCGAGAACATTACAGTCTGTCAATATTTGTTTGAGAAAAATGGTATTTCAATTTCACAGATATATGCGTACTCCGCATTCAGAAATCTATGGAATCTTTGTTAGTGACCGAGTTGATAAAGGTCCAGTAGGTAGGGTAGATATTCATTACTCACTTTACGGTTTGGTAAATGGACTAGTGGTGATGGATCGAGATTCGTCTGGAACTGAGACAGAAGAACTTATTGCCAAAATCAATGATGAACTTGTGGAAATGACTAAAATTGATGACAGAAATTTTGAATTAACAGTAGCCTTTGCTACCAAGGTTTTAACTTTTGGCAAGGAAGAGCTTGACGAGGAGTAATCAAAAGATATGGAATTTTCTTATAGAGTCTTGAAAGCTCATCAGAACGGTTTGAATGTCAGCACACTCAAACATGGGCTGGATGTAAGTACATCTTGGATNTGGGTTTTGGAAAAATTAATATTTTACTGATTGGTAAGCGTAAATAATCCCGCTGAACATAGCGGGAAAGAGGTCTCTTTTCTCAAAACCTCTANAATTTCTTGTTTCAATTTGTAACTAAGTCTCTTTATGTAGTACCTCAAAATGAGCATCCTTGTAAGCGGNCAAGGCTTGACTAAGTCATATGGATTATTGCCTCTTTTTAAGGGGCTGAGCTTGGGTTTTAACACAAATGAAAAAGTTGGGTTAATTGGTCCAAATGGTTCGGGTAAGTCCACACTTTTGAAGATTCTTGCAGGTTTGGAAGAACCAGATGANGGAGTTCTCTCTAGAAACCGACAATGCGAGATTACCTACCTTGCCCAAACGGAATCTTTCTTGGACTCAGCTACGGTTCAAGAATGTTTGGAAGAGCACATTCCTCAGCATGTCAGTGTCTCGGAACGATCTTTTGTAGTGCAAGAAATTTTAAGAACACTTGGTATNGTTGACTCGTNTATCACTGTTCGTGAGCTTTCTGGAGGATGGCGAAAGCGGGTTGCCCTTGGACAANTACTAATCCAGCAGCCAGATATGTTGCTGTTGGATGAACCGACAAATCATCTGGATTTGGAGGGAGTCGTTTGGCTCGAGGATCTGCTTCGGCAGGCAACCTTCTCATTCGTTTTGGTTAGTCATGACAGAGAATTTCTGCAGCAGACGACGAACCAAACNATTGAACTGAANAAGAGCTATCCCGCNGGCTTTCTCAGGATTGATGGTCCATANGAAGTATTTCAGGAGAGAAAAGAGGAATTTNTCCGGAACCAAAAAACTCAGCAAGACACACTTGCCAATAAAATGCGCCGCGAGGATGAGTGGTTAAAAAGAGGGCCGAAAGCTAGAACTACCAAAGCACGTTATCGTGTTGAAAATGCAGAAGTGTTACGAAAAGAGTTGGACCAACTAAGGATGTTCAACTCTCAAAACNGTCAGGCAGGAGTCAAATTTGATGCCTCCAATCGGAAAACTCNGAAATTGATAGAGTTGCTTGATGTGACTTTTGGGTATCCATCCAAGCCACTCTTCTCCAAATTGAGTCTGACACTCCGAGCAGGTNCCTGTCTGGGTGTACTTGGTCAAAATGGTAGTGGNAAAAGTAGTCTCCTNAAGTTGATGAAGAAAGAACTTCNNCCTGATCAGGGTGAAATTCGCTGGGCTGAAAATCTAAAAGTGGTACACTTTGATCAACAACGGGAGAAATTATCATTAAATCAGACCCTGAAACAGGCTTTATCACCTGCTGGNGATACAGTNATCTATCAAAATCGTCCTATTCATGTGGTAGCCTGGGCAAGTAGATTCCTCTTTCAGAAGGAAAAGCTGACTCTTCCCCTCAGTCAACTTTCAGGTGGTGAGCGTGCCCGGGTTTTGATTGCCAATCTGATGCTGCAACCGGCAGATGTCCTCCTACTTGACGAACCAACAAATGACTTAGACATCTCTACTTTAGAAGTGTTGGAAGAGAGTCTAATGAANTTTTCTGGATCAATTTTGTTGATTACTCATGACAGATATTTGATGGATCGACTCAGCGACTACTTAATTTGCCTGCAGGGTGATGGAAACGTTGATTTTTTTGCGGATTACGAGCAGTGGCAGNTGCATCAAGGGGAGAGCTGCACNGGNACTGAATCCAAAANAAACCATCAACAAGTTGATAAGAAGATTANTAATANAGNCAGAAAAGAATGGCAAAGAATNGAAGGAAAGATCCAAAAAGCAGAGAGTGAAGTGGTCAAGATTGAAGTCCGATTACACGCTCCTGAGAACGTAAACAATCTTGAAGAGCTACAGAAACTGTCCGAGCAGTTAGTCGCNGCAGAAGGCAGAGTTCAGGAACTTTATGATCGATGGGCTGAGCTTGATGAATTATTTTCTTAGAGATTTATTAAAATTTAGAAATGCTTGAATTGCTTATATTACCTNATGGGTAGATTGTCCTAATCCTGAAGCAAAATCCCCGNTATGAAGGTTTCTCANTACAATTTCCGGAAGTGTAATTTCAAATAGTGGCTTACCAGTGCTCAAGATGATTGGAATGCGTGTTAAGGTAAGCTGATTTAACATACCGCACTTTAGAAATGATCTGACTGCTTCTCCCTCGTCCAAGTAAATATGCTGCCATCCTAATCCCTTCCAANAATTTAAAAGCTCGGGCGGAGTCAGTTTTGGTGTGAGTTCAGCCAACCCAGATACAGTAACTGGAAGANATGTCANAGGGCGATTCAGTACCTGAACAGGTTTCCCTGGATAGGGCCAATTTGAAAGCNGGAAACTTTCTCAAAGCTCTTTCGGATTATGGCCAAGCAATCCATCCGCTTGAAAAATTCTCCAAAGCCATAATCCTCATTAGGGTCATCGGAATTGAATTATTCTGGCAAATTGATCTCTCCATTATTTCGAGCGATGAAACCGTCTCGGCTGAGTGCCAAGAAGATGTAGATCNCCACCTCTGGTCTTTTTGAATGTCTATTGAGGCAGCCATGTTGTTTGAANTAGAAACCNAGCTACAAGATGTGATGTTGCGAGATCAGTTTCGATTTCGTCGGAAGTTTGAGCAATTGAAGAGAGCAGAAAGTCTGCAANGACTCAATCAGGATGAGATTCTGAAACTTGCGATCTGGATTGAACGATCAAGTGCANTTCGTGNTAAAAGAGCGAGTCTTCATAAAATTCCTGAATATAACTCTAGCCTTCCAATTCTTGATCACCGAGAGGAGATCATTAGTGCAATTCAAAGGCATCCTGTTTTGATTGTAGCTGGTGAGACGGGATCAGGTAAAACTACNCAATTACCTAAGATGTGCTTGGAAGCAGGCTATGGCATAGCTGGAAAGATTGGCTGTACTCAACCTCGTAGAGTAGCTGCAATCTCCATTGCCCAGCAAATTGCTCGAGAACTGAAGTGTAACCTTGGTGAGGAAGTTGGTTACAAAATCCGCTTCTCAGATAAAACTAGTGCAAACACACTAATTCANCTTTTGACAGATGGTACATTANTGGCTGAAACNCAGTCTGATCGGTTTTTGGAGAACTATGAANTATTGATNATCGATGAAGCGCATGAGCGCTCTCTCAATATTGATTTCTTACTTGGTTACATACGNAAGTTACAGCCGAAACGCAGCAATCTAAAGCTCATTATAACATCTGCCAGTATTGATACTGGCAGATTTGCAGAGGCGTTCTCAGGAGCACCAATTGTCGAAGTATCAGGCAGAAGTTATCCAGTTGAAATAGATTATCGCCCGATTGATCCCGAAGTTGAGAATCAAGGTGATTATACTGTTGAAGATTCCATGGTAGATACGATCAGGGAATTGTTAGAAACGACATATGATGGGGATGTTTTAGCTTTTCTCGCAGGAGAAGGAGAGATTCGTGAGGTTTGTCAAAGGGTTGGACAGGACAATTCNNAGGTTATGATTCTTCCACTTTATGGNCGCTTGACCNAAGCAGAACAACATCGGATTTTTCAGAACTCNAGCCANCGCAAAGTGATTGTCTCAACAAATCTTGCNGAAACATCACTNACGATTCCTGGAATTCGTTATGTGATTGATTCTGGGTTGGCACGTATTAGCCGATATAGTCCAAAAAATCGGGTTCAGCGTCTTCCAGTAGAGACGATTTCCCAGAGTTCTGCTCTTCAGCGAGCTGGACGAGCAGGTAGAGTCGCTCCTGGGGTATGTATTCGGCTCTATTCAGAAGAATCTTTACAGAACCGGAGAGAATATGTAGAGCCAGAAATTTTACGTTCCAACCTTGCTGGTGTAATTTTGCAAATGCTCTATTTGCGACTAGGGAATATCCGTGAATTCCCTTTCATTGATCCACCAGGCAGTCATGCAATTCGGGAGGGTGAAAAACTACTTCGTGAATTAGGTGCTGTCACTGACAACATGCAGCTTACACCACTGGGTAGAGAAATGGCTACTCTTCCTATTGAACCTCAAACAGCCCGAATGTTNCTGCAGGCACATCAAGAGGCAGTTCTGAGTGAAATGCTGGTGATTGCTGCTGGGTTGTCAATTCAGGATCCAAGAGAGTTTCCAGCTGATGAAAAAGAAAAAGCTCGTCAGATGCACAGCAGTTTTGTGAGCAGAGAGTCGGACTACNTAACTCTGTTAAGCATCTGGCGGGCTTATCGGGCACAGTGGAATGAACTGAAGACCGAAAACAAGATGCGGAAGTTTTGTCGACAGCACTTTCTTTCATTTGTGCGAATGCGGGAGTGGAGAGATATCCATCACCAACTCAGTTCTATTTTGAAGGATTCTGGAAAGTATTCTCTAAAGTCTCTTCAAACCTTGCCAGTTGTTGAAGCACGACCNGAAGATTCTGACGGGAGNGAAGAACCGAAATTTAGATTAAATCGTCCAGCTAAAGAAGAAACNAAGTCTAGGTCAATTTTTGAGGTNGGAATAGACTATGATGCCATCCATCGAGCTCTACTTTCTGGTTACCTCAACTGCATTGCTAGGCGNAAAGACAAACAGCAGTANACATCCATTGGAGGTAANGAACTTCGNATTTTTCCTGGTTCTGGAGTTTATCGACGNTCTGGAAAATGGATTTTAGCTGGCGAACAAGTGGAGACCTCACGTCTCTACTCAAGAAAGGTCGCTAATATCAAGGTTGATTGGTTAGAGCAAATAGGGGGTAAGCTTTGTAAGCGGCATTACTCAGAGGCGCATTTTGATNCTGAAACAGGNATTGTTCAGGCTTGGGAAAGANTAACTTTGTACGGTTTAACAATCGTTGAAAAACGNAGAGTAAGTTACGGTCGAGTCAATCCAGCTGAAGCTACAGCAATCTTNGTAAGGGAAGCGTTAATTGATGGTGGGTTGCGTCAATACTATCCTTTTTTCAAGAACAACAAGGAACTTCGTGAACTGGTTTTGAGTAAAGGAGCAAAGCTCCGTCGAGATTTTAGAGAAGAGGTAGATGATATGCTGGAAGCCTTCTACCAGGAAAAAATCCAAAATGTTGCGTCCTTCCATGACTTGAATCGCCTTCTGAAAACAAAAAGAAAATCAGGTCAGGGAGATTTTCTCTTTCTTGAGGAAAGTGATATTACNCCTTCAACACTGAAACCTCCTTCTAGTAAACTGTATCCAGACTTTTGGGAAGTCGGTGATCTNAAGATGCCCTTGCGTTATGTTTTTGCNCCGACAAAGGAACCTGATGGTGTAACTTTNCAGTTACAAGATGCTTCNATTCCTCACCTACATGAATACGCCCTAGAGTGGTTGATTCCAGGAATTTGGGCTGAGAAAATCCAATTTTTCCTAAGGGCTTTGCCCAAGTCCATCAGGAANAGCTTTGTGCCCCTACCGGAAACCTCAGCAAAATTGGCGTCCGAACTGAAACCATGTGATGAAAGTTTCTTGGTGAGTTTGTGTCAACTGATTGAGAGACGTTATCAGATGAAATTGAAACCTTCTCAATGGGGGGATGTGGAACTGCCTTCCCATCTCCAAATGAGAGTGGAAGTCAGAAATGCTAAGCAGAAGATTGTCTCAGCTGGGCGGAATATCGAAGAGCTAATTTCAAAGCGCAAAAATGAGCTCCGCGAACGAGGGAACAACAAAGAATTCAGGGAAGATTTAAAATCTTGGAAGGACGCACTTCAATTTTGGGAGCTGGATAATCTTCAGAATTGGACGTTTGAGCGTTTACCTCAACGTATCAAACTTGAGGTGAATCCCGGTATTCCACTATACGCATACCCAGGCCTGCTGATTCAAGAAGGTGGTAGTGTTTTAAGAACCTTATTTCACACTAGAGATGAAGCTCAGCGCAAAACCCAACCTGCGATGAAAAAGTTGATGGCCTTGGCTGTGGGGCCCGAGTTAGTTTGGCTGGAGCAGGAGCTTTGGAAATTGGAGGACCTAAGAGATGAATACAGGCCTTTTGGAACCTTGGGACAACTGAAGCAAAGTTCTAAACAAGCTCTAATTGATTATTTGTTTGAGTTTGAATGGTTGGAATCTGAAGACGAATTTCTGGAAAAGCTCAAATTAGCGAATCATCGACTACCAAAATTATTGTCACGTTACATTGAGCAGTTGCGATTGCTTTTGCAGGCAGAACAGAAGACCCGTGCCACTATTCGTCAATACAGTAAAAGTACAAATGATCTTAGTTGTTTGCATAATCATTTACAAAGTCTAGTGCCTACTAATTTTGTTGCAAAATTGCCTTACTTGCGTTGGGCTCATGTTCAAAGATACTTGAAAGGAATTAGAGTTCGCGCAGAACGTCTGGATCACAATCCAGTCAAGGATGAAGAGAAAAACTTACAGTTGCGGCCTTGGCTTGAGGTCTACCAAGAGTTGAAGTTAATGGAGTTGAATTGGAACCAACGCAAGAATCTATATGAGTTTTTCTGGCTATTAGAGGAGTATCGAGTTTCTCTATTCGCACCAGAATTGAAGACCTCGATCCCCATTTCAGTCAAGAGACTTACACGCTTCCTTGAAGAACATTTTCCCGAAGCCTCACTAGTTGTTGCCTGATCAGAAAACAATGTTCACCAACTTGCGGTTGGGTTGCATGACAACCACCACCCGTTTTGGTGAATTGCCATTGAGATGAGATAGTACTTTTTCGTTGCTCATCGCCATCTCTTTAAGAGTCTCCTCGTTAATATCTACTGCTACTACCATAGCGTCTCTCTTTTTTCCATTAACCATCAATGGCACTTCAATGGTGTCTTCTAAGCACTTCTCAGGATCGAAGTTTGGCCAATTGTAACGGAGAACTGACGTTTGGGCTGAATGCTCCTCTGGTTCGAGAGTAGACATCATTTCTTCCCCAAGATGGGGAGCGAACGGTGAGGTTAACATGACTAGATTTCTCAAAAAACTTTTGGGTAGTTTTTCTTGGCGGGCAAATTCGTTTTTACATTCAATCAGCGCAGCGATGGCAGTGTTCATACGTAAACGACTCACATCCTCGGTTACCTTGCGGATGGTTTTGTGCATCATTCGCTCAAGTTCCGCGGATATATTGACTTCTGCATCTGGTAGAGTGATCTCCATCAGATTCCACACTCCAGCCAAGAAACGTTGAATTCCAATAATCGATGCCTGCTTCCAAGGTTTGCCAGCATCAAGGGGCCCCAGATACATCTCGTAACATCTGAAGGTGTCAGTAGTGTAAAGATCACAAATTTCCTCAGGAGGTATACCGTTTTTATAGCGTTTCCCCATTTTCCCAGGATCAATTTCGAGCTCATTTCCGGTGGGTTTGTGGAATGCCCTGGCAATACCATTGATGTGTTTTACCTCAACATCATGAATATCAACATAGGCCCCTCTGGAATCCTTGTAAGCATCGGCTGTGATCATTCCCTGGTTGAATAATTGTTGAAAGGGTTCTTTAGTTGAAGCATGTCCAAGGTCATAAAGCACTTTGTGCCAGAAGCGTGAATACAGAAGGTGTAGTACTGCGTGCTCGGTTCCCCCCACATACAGATCAATTGCACCAGCTGGGTTTTGTTCTGGAGAACTTCCATCCAAGGTCCAATAGCGTTCGATATCTGAGTCTACCATCGCATGATCGTTGCGAGCGTCCATGTAACGTAAATAATACCAACAGGAGCCTGCCCAGTTTGGCATTGAATTCATATCTCTCTGAAAGACTTGAACGGGTAGATGTTCACCTTCAAATTCAAGGAAACCTTGTGATGCCTGTTCTTCACTGACCAAACGGACACATTGATTTGGTAGGATTACACCATGGACGGTTACCCAATTTTTCACGCG
>NYVT01000076.1:0-34748 GCA_002684675.1 Deltaproteobacteria bacterium | reverse complement strand
GATCATGACCCAGTCGGCAACAGCCCAGTTGGCCCAGGCTAATGCGTTGCCCAAGAATGTGATGGCTCTCTTAGCTAGCCAATAATGTAGGTTTGGTTAGGACCTTTGATAAGAAGTTTTGGAATGATAGCTATACATGTCCCTGATCACTCCAATGATTGATCAGGGTAAGTAGACTTAGAGTGTCCACAGCCTTCTGACAGCGGACCAAGACTGGTTTCAGAGAATTAAATAAGCTCAATGATAAATCTGGTACTTGTTAACAAAACAAACTGAACAAATCTCATTGGTGATATTAGTCTGTGAAGGTTTAGGTCAGACTGAAGCTATTCTGAGGAGATTTATTATCTCATCGAGATTCAGAGTATAAGATAGAATTGATTGAGTAGTTGGCTTGATCTTAGAAAATTTAGATTCTTTATTTTTAAATAGATGAAACAACTCCATTTTTTTGAAGTTATTTTAAATCACTAATTTATACTAAAGTAGTAACTTTAGTGGTTGTGAAAAAAACCTAAGATTCAAAGTTGTTAAACTAGTAATCATGCTTCTTTAGATAATGCTTTTAAAGCCACATTCTAAATAAAATTGTTACCGCTATTTAATTTCATTTGATTTAGCAGTTGACTGTTATTCTACACTTTGTTCTTTGACATTTAACATTCCGATCCAACTTGTTTGGATTGGTCTTTAACCTTTTCCTGGATAGTTCGGAGTAATTATCCATTAGATCGCGAAGGCCAAGCAATCAATTGATGGCCTGCACTGCTAAAATTTAAATAATCTAGATTAATCTGATTATTTCTATTCAAACCCTGTTAATTTCCTTTCGGCTCAAAGCCGAGCAATGGATCTGTGCTGTTCGTCATGGAGGATGGACAGAGATTCGGAATCCAATACCGAATCTAGGTGGGGTGCTACGCATATATCCCCGCTGCTTTCACGGAAGGAAGTCACTCAGGAAATTGTATTTCCAAACTACAAGGAATTAGTATGAGTCTGCGAATCAATAACAATGTTGAAGCCCTGAATGCTCATAGAAATCTGGTCCAAAATGACCAGCTGCTGGCAAAATCGATTGAACGACTGTCTTCCGGACAGAAGATAAATACCGGTGCTGATGGTCCAGCTTCTCTGGTTATTTCAGAAGGGCTGAGAGCGCAAGTGGCGAGTTTGCAACAAGCAACCGAAAATAATGAGTCAGCGATTTCAACTGTCCAAACGGCTGAGGGTGCGCTCAATGAAGTCTCCAGACTTCTGGTGGATATGCGACAGCGAACAGTTGCAGCAGCAAATGTTGGTGTGAATGATCAGAATATGGTCGCTGCTTCGCAGAGGGAAATTGAGAATGCTCTGAGCTCGATAGACAGAATTTCTCAGAACACTCAGTTTGGCGGAGAAAAACTTCTGAACGGCAGCGAAGAAGATCCAACGCAGAGGAATCTGTCTTTCCAGATTGGAGCAAATCAAGGTCAGACAGCGAGTGTTTCTTTACCAAACATAATCACGACAGAATTAGCAAAGGGGGCCCCAAATAATGGTGGTCTTTCCAGCTTAGCTGATGTGGATGTCACGACCAGCGAAGGTGCCAACGCCGCAATGAGTATGATTGATAAAGCTATCAGTCAAGTAACGATGAGTCGCGGTGATCTGGGTGCTTTCCAGAAAAATACGCTGGAGTCAAATCTGACTAGTCTGAGAGTGGCGACTGAAAACCTTACAGCTGCAGAATCGAATATTCGTGATGCGGATGTTGCAGTTGAACTGGCTGCCTTTACACGCAACCAAATCATGACGCAAGCGTCAACTGCACAGTTGGCTCAGGCCAATGCAATGCCCCAAAATGTAGCTCACTTACTTTCTTCTCAATGAAGAAGAGGTCTTAGGCCAGTGGTGATCACATTCCATTGGCCTGACTTCTAGGCTAGAAAGATTCTCAAATTTGCAAACTTACCCTATTACGTAGGGATGGGGTTTCGAATTCAGAATAAAATCAACGATAGGAGCTCGGTATGAGCCTGCGAATCAATCAAAATATTGAGGCGCTGACTGCTAATCGATACTTAGCCCAGAATGATGCAATGCTCTCAAAATCTATTGAGAAACTAGCATCGGGACAAAAAATTAATTCAGCTACTGATGGTCCGGCTTCCCTAGTAATTTCGGAGAGTCTGCGCTCCCAGATCAGTAGTTTGAAGGAAGCAGCTCGGAACAGTGAGGTAGCAGCTTCGGTAGTGCAAACTGCGGAAGGCGCGATGGATGAAGTTTCAAGACTACTGGTCAATATTCGTCAACGTGCTGTTGCTGCAGCAAATACTGGTGTGAACAATGAGTTGATAGTAGCGGCGTCTCAGTCTGAGATTCAGAATGCTCTGAGTTCGATAGATCGAATTGCTGAGAACACGCAATTTGGAACCAAATCATTATTAAATGGAACTAACTCAGAGTTAGAATTTCAGATTGGTGCTGACAAAGGCAACACACTCAAGCTGGTTTTGCCAAACATTACCACCGACAAATTAGGGATTGGTAGTTCTGAGGCTGGAGACTCAAGTTTGGCGGGGGTTGATGTTCGTACCCCATCAGGTGCAGCATCTGCGATCAGCATTGTAGACAAAGCGATCAGTGAGATCGCTAGTTCACGTGGAGAGTTGGGTGCCTTACAGCGCTCGGCCCTACAAAGCAATTTGGTTAGTCTTCGACTAGATGCAGAAAACTTGTCTGCTGCTGAATCGATAATACGCGATGCTGATGTGGCAATGGAACTTGCTGAATTCACACGCCTCCAAATCATGAATCAGTTCGCAGTAGCACAAGCTGCACAAGCGAACGTACTGCCCAGAAACCTATTGCATTTGGTGCAGGCACAGTCCTAAAGAAAGTTCTGGTTAGAACAGTATGTTCGCTGATACTATCGTAGCTATTGCCACACCACTGCAACCCAGTGGATTAGGAGTTATTCGTGTCAGTGGTTCTACGGCTATCACCTCGATAGAAACCATTTTCCAGCCAAGTCAAGGGGAGTCTGTTGCCAAATCACCCAACAGAAAGCTGAGGCATGGTTGGCTGAATATAGGGGGACAACTGGTTGATGAAGCAATGCTGGTTGTCATGCGTGAGCCACATTCCTTCACTTCAGAAGATGTTGTTGAATTGCAGTGCCATGGAAGTCCTCAGATGCTTCAGATGGTGTTGCAGGAAATTCTGATGCTGGGTGTACGACTGGCAGAACCTGGAGAGTTCACCCGCCGCGCATTTCTTAACGGCCGATTGGACCTGACTCGTGTAGAAGCGATTGCTGACTTGATCCATGCTGACTCCCGTATGTCGGTCCTACTTGCCGCACAACAGTTGAGAGGCCGCTTATACGAGATCATTCAGCAACTACAAGAAGAACTCATCCATATTGCTTCGTTGATTGAAGCTTGGATTGAATTCCCAGATGAGGACGAAGAATTCACGGGTCAAACTGATTGTGAACGTAGACTCCAATCCTTACGTAGCAAATTGGAAGGACTGTTGCAGAAAGGTAGGCAGGGGCGTTTACTGCGAAACGGGGTGCATGTTGTCCTCTGTGGTCGACCGAACGTAGGCAAGTCTTCGCTGATGAATGCTTTGCTGCGTGAAAATCGATCGATCGTCACGGAAATTCCAGGTACAACTAGGGATATAATTGAAGAGAAATTAGAAATTTATCAAGTGGCTTTTCGGTTCAGTGATACTGCGGGAATACGCCAAACGGAAGATCTGGTAGAAAAGCAAGGGGTAGAGCGAACAAAAAAAGCTATTGAGCAGGCAGACCTTGTTTTGTTGCTACTCGATGGTTCTCAGGAGTTGCAGGCAGAAGATCAAGAATTGTTAGCAGAGATTGAGGACAAGCCTTCACTGATTGTTGCTACAAAAGCAGATCTCTGGGACAGAGAACTACCAAATTGGAAGGAAAATATTCAACCTCGATGGATTCCATTTTCAGTCCATCAGGAAGGGAAACTAGAAGAACTGGAAAAAACTCTTTACCATAACAGTATCTCAGAAGATACTCAGCTTTTGGAAGAATCTTGGCTGACAAATCTGCGTCAACAGGCAGCTGCTAAAAAAGCATCGGAAAGTCTGGAGATAGCACAAAATCTTCTTCAGCAGCGAACCGGCGAAGAATTCGTGGCTGCTGAACTGCGGAGAGCCTTAAACGCACTGGGTGATATTGTTGGGCAAACGACAGCTGATGATCTGCTGAGTCGGGTTTTCGCGGAGTTCTGTATTGGTAAATGATAGGCTGCGGCACAGTGATGGAATGTTGTTGCTACAGAAAAAACGAGCACTGTTGCGGCGATGGGATGTACTGGCGCAACAGCAGTTGGCACTGTCGCATCTTGATGATGCCTTACCGCTGCTAGAAGAAAAAGAAGATTGTTTGGAGGACCTACAGCGCGTCGATTCGCTATTAGATGATTGGGGTCAAAGCTTCCCAACAAAATTAGATGAAATTTTAGAGCCTCAAGGCTTACAGCGTTTGCTAGAAAAAATCCGTGTAGCTGAGCAGGAATTTGCAAGGCGTGTTGCCCAAGAACGTAACATGACAATTACCGAGATCAAAACCTTGCTCCAGCAATTGAATTATGGTGCGGTGAAAAGCAATCGCCCACAACCCCGACATCGGAAGACTATTCTCTAAGGATCATCCAATGCGGCTGACAGTTAATCAGGTAGAGCACATTCTGGAACGTTGGCATCGTCTACTCCGTGGCAATCATGTGCATTTTGGTTCCTCTGATCCAACTCGCTTGACTGCTGAAGCACGACGTAACGCTCAGCAATATGTTGCCACAAATACAACTGTTGATACTGGAATCACCCCAAGAAATATCTTGGAGCGCATTGGTGATTTTCAGATTCCAGACCCTGCAATTGATTATGCAGAGCAGCGTCGAGCAGGACAGTTTCTAGATCCACCTTACATTCCGTCTATTAGTCCACCCACCATCCCCAAGCTTCAGGATCGGGTTCGCAGGCTCCAGGAACTGCGTGAACGCAATGCGCAACGGCGTCAGCGGACTATTCAAGACCTCGCCTCGCGCTGTACTATTACTTTAACTACTGAGGTTGCAGTAGAGAGTCCAGGCCATCCTGAATCAAAGCAACGACACTCAAACCAGATGACCAACGGATTGGCTCGTCCTTTCCAGCAGCATGAGCAGCATGTAGAAGGCGTTGCTTCCCATGCCAAACCGTGAGATGCTCTGACGACAACTCATCTGTACACATGAGATCAATGTCCGGAGAAATCCAATGTTGTCAGACGCCAGATTCCAATCCCTTCAAATTGCAGTATTGACTGTTAGTGACACTCGTACTGTAGCCAATGATACTTCTGGTGATTATCTCAGTGAACAAATACAGCAAGCTGGGCACCAGCTAATCAATCGTAATTTGATTCCAGATGATATCTACCAACTCCGGGCGGTCGTTTCCAATTGGATCGCTGATTCAAGTGTTGAAATTATTTTGACTACGGGAGGGACAGGTTTGACGGGGCGAGATGGGACACCAGAAGCCCTGGTTCCTCTCTTTGACAAAACCATTGAGGGCTTCGGTGAACTCTTCCGCTACCTCTCCTTTCAGGAAATTGACACATCTACTGTACAATCCCGAGCAGTTGCAGGAGTGGCTAACGGGACCTATCTTTTCTGCTTGCCAGGTTCAACAGGAGCGTGCCGACTAGGCTGGGAAAAAATTCTATGTTCTCAGTTGGACGCAAGTCACCGCCCATGTAACTTTGCAGAGTTGATCCCACGCCTCAAGGAATGATACTTGCTGAAACTGCAAAGTCTTTCCCCAGAGTCACAGAGATTAGACTATGCTGACACTTTCAGAAGCCGCAGAACAACTTGGAATCAGTCGCGCTGCCCTAGATAATTGGATCAAGCGCCTTGGAATTGAAAAGAAAAAAGAAGGACGGATTGGGCTCACTGCCAAGGAAGTAGAGCAGATCCGCAAACAGCGGCGTACCAACTCACGCCGACGTGACACCAATACAACTGCGACTAACAGTAGCAGTGTAGTATCAGTTTTTGTTGAACAAGAACTTAAAGAACTCAAACAGATTCGTGAGCAGCTACAAGGCCTCAGTGAAGAACGCCTGCAATGGCAGGAAGAGCGGTTGCAGTATCTTGAGCGGGAAGCGCGCTTTGTAGAAATACAACGTCGTGCAGATTGGTTGCAGGAACAATTAGATTCCAATAGTCGTGAAAAAACAGAACTGCTCAAACAAGCAGCTCAATTCCAGCAACTGCTCCTGCAGAAAGAGAACTCACTACAGAGGATACTGGAAGAAAAACAGGAACTGCAGCAACGATTGCAACTGCTAGGAGAGCAGGCTCTTTCTGAAACTTCCGAGGAAGAAGATTCATCAATTGTGGAGGAAGCCCCTTCTGTGGAGCATGAAGAGGAACTGCTTGTAGAAACACAGTTTTCTGCGGCATCCTCTATCGATGCAAGTGCAGAAGAGAAAGAGGAACTAGAAATTCAGGAAGAACTGAATAATACCGAGGAAGTTCCTGAACATTCCGTAGAACTCGAAGATGATGAAGCAGATTTGATGCTTTTTGATGAGTTGGAAGATGATGATGAAGTTTCCAATGAGTTTTCATTAGAAGAAGAATCTACTGAAGTTGATATTTTCGAAGAAATGGCTCCGATAGAAACAGAATCTACATTAGAAACACCAGTTGCAGGTTCAGATGATGTAGAAGACGGATTGGATCAAGAAAAGAAACACCAGTTCTCAGAATTTGCAGACTTGCTAGATGAGTTGGAAGCTCAAGTTGCAAGATGCTACCTAGGGTTTGGAGAGGATCGCCAATCGTTGGAAGCTATTGCATCTTCCCTAAGCATCCCTGTCTCAGAAGTACGTCGAGTAGCTGGTCGTGCTGTTCTAAAAATCCGTTCTTACCATTTACAACTGCGCCAGTCAGGCCCTTCTGTTGATGCCTGACGACTCGTCGTTGGGGATCGACCTCTTCCCCCCTCTTGCTGAAACACGTTCCCAATTAGAAAAACTGGCTGAGCTACTTCAGTGGAAGGATGCTCCCCAACTACGCCATTGGCAGGAGGCTTTGCAACATGCAGAAGATAGGCTGCAGCAAGCAAAAGTTCGTATTGCTGTTTTGGGTGCTGTTAAATCTGGCAAGTCTACGCTACTTAATGCTGTGTTGGGTGCAGACCGTCTTCGTCGTGGGGCTGGCATTCTCACTTCGATTGTCACTCGGATTCAGCTTGGGAAGATAAGTAGAGCGCATTTGAGATTCAAATCCAAATCGTTACTTGATCGCCAATTTCAAGCTGCCCTAGCGTTCTTACAGTCCTCCGATTCATCCCTACCTTCCTGTAAACTAGATCAAGCCTCAGAACGTCAGTCTTTGCTTCATTGGCTGGATGAACAACCTGCTGAAGAAGATACATCTCATTTTAGTGAGGAACGAGCTTTCCTGCGAGCGTGCTTAGTCGGCTATTCTGAAGCTATTGGCTACCTCAATAATTCCACGCAGGTGCGAACTTGGTCTGGTGAAGAAAGTTGTCACCATCAAGCTTGGGTTGAGCAAGATTCTCGGGCTGTTTTCTTGGAAGATCTCCTGCTAGAAGAACCAGGTTGGACCTGGCAAGGCACTGAGATTGCGGATTGCCAGGGGATTGATTCACCAAACCCTCTCCATCTTGTGCAGGTGCAAGAATATGCCTCACGTAGCAACCTGCTAATCTATGTAATCAGTTCCAGAATTGGGATTCGTCAAGCAGACGTACACCTATTACGTAATTTATATCAACTTGGCTTGGCAGATCAAATTATCTTTGTAATCAATTTAGATCTCAATGAGCATGAGGAACAAGCCGATGTAGATCGCATTACAGAACACATTCTGCGAGATTTACGTCGATGTGGTTGGCAACAGCCTCACTATTTTATGTTCTCAGCGTTGCATTTGTTGTTGCAACGCAAATTAGAACTCACAACTCGTGAACAAAAGCAACTTGAATTTTGGCAAGATCACCCTGTTTCTCAAATGAGTGCAAATGCTTGGAAAACATTCCAGGAGGAACTCCATATGCGGTTGGCACATCAGCAATCACAGACACTACTAGCTGGTGAATGGCGGCATTGTCAGAGATTGCATCGCCAAGTGTCTGAATTTGTTGAGCGGTTGCAGACAACTCTTTCTGCGGAGACTCTGGACTGGGAAGAATGGCAAAGTGAACTCCAGCATCGTCAACGATATTTGAACTATCATGAACAAAATCTACGATACACTCTTAAGGGTGGAGAACAACAGTGGAAGCAGCATATTGACTATGGCATTCGAGCGTTGTTTGAACGCCAAGGGGGCAAGGTTTGGAGTAGCCTAGATCGATTTCTCAGGCAACTGGAGTTGACTCAACCAAAGGATAACTTCTCACCAAATATACAAAGCATGCTCTGGGTGCAAGAAGCTCGAGAAAAATTGCTGCGTTGGGTCGTCGATGAAATCAACGTGTCCCTGTTGCCGGAAATAGCTAGATTATGCAGTGAAATAACGATGCTGGTCAATCAGGCTGTGGAACCGTTCTTTGAGGCCCTAGACGAACTACAACATAGAGAGTATAAACTTCAGAGCAAATTGCAGAATGATTTGGTGTCATCCTCTGAAAATCCCAAGGTATACTGGCAATTTCCAGAGATTGAACCGATTTCATTTACGACTACGATGGCATTTCAAACTCCAGAGCAACTGCGTAGCTGGTTACTTTATGGGCAGAGTTGGTTCCGCACACTATGGCGTAAGGAGCGAAATCCTCAGATGGATTTTCATCAGCAAAGCCAGCGTGAGTTAGAGCGACAGTTGCGAGAGAACTTAGATTTTGATGTGTTGAATTATCAGGAAAACTTAAAATATCGATATCTTTGGTCTGGGACTGAACAACTGCTAGAAACGATTTTGGTGTGTTGGCAAGAAGCAGCTCGAGGTTGCCAAGCAGACCTGAGTAGTTTGCTAGAACAATTGGAGAAATTACGCTCTGAGAGAAAGCAACTAATTCCTTTGCTAGCACAATGGCAGAATAACTGGGGAAAACTCGTTGTTAGGTTGTCGCCTGAATAGCGTTGCTACGAATGAGTTAGCCCCAAATCTTTCAAAATTAATTGGATGAGGAGACTTCACAAATGTTACGTTGTTTTTTTGATGTAGATGGTGTGGTGTTGGATTTTGAGAGTGCTTATCTACGCGTGATTAGTGCTTACTTCCAACTGGATCTCCCTGAAAATTTTCAAACTACTAGTTGGGATTTCAGCGAACTTCTGACCGAACAACAGCAACTCGAAGGCTGGGAGTATTTTGTCAACAGTAATGCTTTTCGGGAGTTGGAAAGTTTAGTTCCTGCACCCAGATTTAACGAGGTTTTTGGGGCATATCCCGTGCATTTCGTGACCAATATTCCGCCTGCACATATGGATGCTCGACGTGAGAATCTAGACCGAGTGGGATACCGCTTTGAGTCAGTGCATCCAGGTGGATTTCTCTCATTCAATGAGCAGCCACCCCGCACCAAGTCACAGGTGATTGCGGATCTGGTTCAGGATGGAGAACAGATCCTATTCGTGGATGATCACCCACGGAACTGTGTTGACGTGAAAGAGAACTTCCCTGAGGCTTGGGTTTGGTTGATGAGTCGACCGTTTAACCAAGATTTCGACCACCCAACAATTCAGCGAGCCAAGCACTGGGAACAAGTTCTACAGTCCCTTCCTACAGCCCCATAAACCCTGACGGACAAATACGAATGTTGTCTTCACTCTGTCAATTGCTGCGCTCAGTTCTAGCATTCCTCATCTGCCTAATCAGTGTAATGATTGGTTTGGCCTCTGCTCAGCAACAGGGAGAGCAGCAACAGCAGAACCAACAGGCTCAATCTGGTAGTTTGGGTGGTATCTATCGATTGAGTTTTTTTGAATTTGATGTGCTTACTTTCCGAGAAGGAAAAGATCATGTTTTATATCAAATGACTGGATTCAGAGGGTTTGATGGGGGAAGTGGGGCTCGGAATCTTTCGGTAGATTGGAACTACGAGAAGATGTTATTAATGGGTGGAGACATTGATGGTCATGAAAAAGTAGAAAGTGAAGTTGAACAAATTCTTCATAGTTTACCTCCCTTCTCAATCGAATATATTGTTCCTTTCCAACTGGGTTTCGCTGAATCTGCATTTAGTCTAATGGGAGGTTATACCCAAACCTATCTAACAGATCAATCAGGGAAAAATCCGCAGAAAGAAAACAACAATGCGATTTATCCACTGATTCGACTGCGTTCCCACTACTACATTTTTGGTGGATCTGTTTATCTGACAGGAATGCCAGAGCCAAGGAGTACTGATATCTTCTTTGGGATTGGACTGATGCGCATTGAGAGCACTCTCAGGGCAGGAATCCGAAAAACTGCGCTTCTTGGTGATCCAGTGATTTGGGAGGATACTTACGGATTGGGAGGTGAAGCTGTTTCTGAATTGAGTGCTTCACAGGGAACAACATTTTTTCAGCGTGCTGGTCTAGCTGTGAATGGAGAAAACTATGGTTTCAATCTAGATTTTTTATTTACCGGGGAAGCAGAAGTAATTGATAATCCTTTTGCAGGCGGATTGGGTCCAATCCCCCAAGCAGATTTTGATGCTTTCTACATGTCAACAGATGTTCCGGAACGTGTTCACATTCGGGGGGTGTTGATGAGAGCAGCAATCACCTATACCTTCCACTAAAAATATGCAGCCCTCCCCCATCCCTCACCTAAGAAATTGAGTACCGACCAGAGTCTGCTGAGCTAATTTACTTTTTTAATAAAGCAGGGCCCCCATTGAGACTAATTATCCGTTGATGCAGAGAATGGCGGATTCAAACTCAAATTCTTGTTCACTAGCGATATCAAAGCAATCAATCATTCCAATACCGGCAGCATTAGATCGGTCTCTCGTAATCGACTGAACAAAGCGTTGATCCCGGTCAACGAGCCAAGTTGGGTGCATTTGTCCAGCAAATGAATGAGAACCTCTGTCAAGCACACCTTCTACTAGCACCTCAAGCTCCACTCGCTAATTGTTCTTCTAGCATTGTCTCGTAAAATGCGTCACGCATCACATTAACAACCAGTAGCTCATTGCAGCTCTGAGCCTGCTCCTCCAACACATCCAAGCCTTGTGATATCGTCAGTTGTTGACGCGTTAGGCTTTCCAGTTTGCCAACCATCTCTCGCAAAGTCAGTGACATCCTAACCTCCTTGTTCGGTTTGCGTCAGGGACCGGGGAAATCGCGCATCTGAAGATCGAACCTTGGACTTATGTTCGATTATTTTTTTATTCACTGCAGAAGATATGCCAAAAATAGGAAATCTACTTATGCCGAATTTTGGGCCAGTAAGTCGAGAGGTTAAAGCTGGGAGAATGACTTCCGACATGACAGTTTACACAGGATTGACGGGCTTCCAGTGGTGGGTGGTTCAGTGGATTCTTGATGTGTTCTTGGGCAGATCCATGACAATTTTCACACTGAACATTAGCAAGCTGGGGTGTTAGTTGATTGCTGAGGAACCCTTTCTGTTGAAACCCAACAACATGACACTGCAAGCATTCAGGGTCAAAGTCCTTACCTACTCTTGTCAGGGTAGCTAGCGCATGGCTGTGGCGACTAGATTTCCAACTTTGATGAGCTTGAGTATGGCAGGTGGTACAGACTGCAGCTCCAACAAATTGTGTTTCCTGTTGGAGTTTCTGCATCCGCTTCAATCCACTTAGGAACAATTGTTTGACTTCTTGATCATAGTTTGTGAACAGAGGTGTGAGGGATTCCCAATCAGCAGTGTCAGGACGGAGCCAGCGAACCTCTAATTGATCGCTTGAGGAGAAGCCATGATATAGCCCCTGCCCCTTGGTAGGGATCATCTGTAAGAGCTGAGTTTCTGTTGTAAATGTGGTGACCTGATTCAATTCATCATCGTTGGTGCTACCAACAAGAATTCGATCGAACCACCCGCTTTGCAGAAATCTATCTGCTTCTACAGATGTACCACGGAAGAGCAGCAATCGCTTGGTTCCTGGTTGACTCTGGGATTGCCACTGTTGAATTAGTGAATCGCTGACTGGAACAAGGTTAGGCGGGTCGTTTTCGTTCTGATAGAGCAAACTGGGTGTGACGTAGCCCCAGATCTCCCAGCGCTCTCCGCCAATTTCCTGACTGATGACCTGAGACCAGGGCAAATCAATAGCGTTGCTAAGCAAATAGGGCAAAAAAGTGTCCCAGGTTGCTTGACCATAATTCCATTCGTAAGGTCCTGGAAGAATGGCAACAGGCTTTAGTAGTTTTAGCGCTTGTTGAATCAAGTCCAGTTTCAGCTTCCCCTGAGCAGAAGGCTCGGGAAAATTATTTCCCAAATCTAGATACATGACATCAGGGTGTTCTGATCGCCAATTACTCAGCGCAGTTCCTCGACGCTGCAGTCCACCCATATCGCCTTCCTCTGCACAGCCACAAGGTTTGATCTCACCACGCAAATCGCCAGAGACCACTATATAGGGTTCAGCATTTACCAGAGTTGCTCCAACTAGAAAGGTTCCGAGTAGGCCAAGCAGTAAGCGGGTAACTTTAAGAGAAAGCGAAGAGACGCTGTGCATTTTCATTGGTTTGTTCTGCAAGTTGTTCAACAGAGATTTCTAGCCAGTCTGCGAGAAAGCTTGCCACAATAGGAATGCGGGAAGGATCGTTGGGTTTGCCTCTATAGGGAATGGGACTAAGAAAAGGAGAATCTGTTTCTAAAATCAGGTGACTCAAAGGGACTTGCTTCAGAGTTTCTCGCAGTTCTTGGGCATTTCGAAATGTGACTATTCCATTGACCCCCAACAACCAACCCATTTCTACTAATTGATGAGCCATATTGGCAGAACTGGTGAAACTGTGAGCCACTCCCCCTCGACTGGGAGCGTGTTTGTGCAAAAGTTCCATGGTGTCATCTTCTGCTTCACGACTGTGCAGCACAATCGGAAGCTGCAGTTCTTCAGCAAGCTGTAATTGGGCGTTAAATACAGCTTGCTGTACCTCTTTCTCTGCATACGTGTAGTGGTAATCGAGGCCAGTCTCGCCAACAGCAACAATTTTTGTCTGATCAGCAAGGCCACGAATTTGCTCTGCTATGGCCTCATTGAATTGACCAGCATCGTGTGGGTGGATACCCAGAGCACCATATACTTCCTCATGATTTGTTGCTGTCTCAGACACAAAGCCAATCGATTCTAAATCTACTGAAATCGTCAACAGTTTGTTCACTTGGGCAGCCTTGGCTTGTGTAAGAGCGTCTGGTAAAGAAAGTGCGAGTTTATCCAGGTGGCAATGAGTATCGATAAAACTTGTCATCACAGGGAAGATCATTAGGATGGAAATTTTTAGTCAAATAGGTTTTTCACGTTACAAAGATCATCCTCCCATGGTCAATGCAAAACGGACCGCAATCTTCAGTATCATTTTGATGCTGGGTACCAGCAGTTGCTATCAAACGTATCTCTACTTGGAGGCTAGCGAGCAACCTCACGAGCCCGATGCCGTGGTACGTCAGATCAGCACCTTGTTTGCGACCACTGAATTGGAAGAAGCGCGTGCCCTGCAAACTGTCTGTCCGGGTGGAGTCTCTCAGATGGAAGTGGAGCAGACAGCCGCTGATGGAGCCTTTCACTATCTAACGTTTGGGATGTATAGTCCCCAGACGGTTCGAGTTTGGTGCCAGCGACCGCGCTGAGTAAATTCTTGCCGTGTCGCTTGGTATCAGTGACCCGCCTCAGGACTCCCTCCATAACCAAAAGTGAATCGTTCAGGAGATCGGAATGTCACCCCAAGCTCCAACGCAGGAACTCTGTAATCGACTCGGCTATCAGTTTAGCAGACCTGAACTGCTGAAGCAGGCACTAACTCANAAATCTTGTGTTCACGATGGCAACGCTAGGAGTCCNCANCAGAACAATGAGCGCTTCGAATTTTTGGGAGATGCNGTACTGGANCTGCTGATTAGTGAATTGCTNATGGACAGATTCCCAGAATTGTCGGAAGGNGGTCTTTCNAAANTGCGTGCTTCGCTGGTGAACGAGAGTGGGTTACGCCGGATCGCGAACTCACTGGANCTCGGTCAGTTTCTACTGATGGGCAAAGGTGAGGAAATGACAGGCGGGCGTGAGAAAGCATCNCTGTTGGCAGANGCTGTCGAAGCACTTTTCGCTGCGATCTATTTGGACAGTCGAGAAAAGCAAGGACTACAAGAGGTGACGCGAATCGTCCATAAACTCTTCAGCAGTGTGTTGCCAGATCGGGTCGAAGATGTCGCTGTGAGGGATTTTAAGTCAGAATTACAGGAATATGTTCAGAAGAACTTTGGCGTGCTAGTTACTTATGAGTTGATGCACCAGACCGGACCCGATCACCAGAAAGAGTTCGAGATGGCAGCCTTGGTAGAACAGAAAGTACATGGTCGTGGAACAGGAAAAAGCAAAAAACAAGCAGGTCAGCGAGCAGCCCAGCAAGCTCTTGAAATCCTCGTCACCCAAGCATCNTCTGCAAGCTAGAAGCGTGACGAGTCTTCCTCCAGTAGTTGATAGTGCTGCGGTCAGAATTCAGAAAGTGATGGCCCAGGCTGGTATCGCTTCCAGACGGGCTGCAGAGAAGATGATCCTCGAGGGCATAGTCAGTCTCAACGGTCAGACAGTCACAGAGNTGGGTCAACGAATGNTCCCAGGTCGGGACCATTTAGTGGTTGACGGTAAGAAGGTTCGGCTGCCNGAAGTCGGACAGCGCAAGGTGTACGCGCTCTATAAGCCCAAGAATTGCATCACGTCTCTTAGCGATCCAGAAGGTCGACGGACGATTGTTGATTACTTTCCGCGCAAGTCACAGCGCCTTTTTCCGGTGGGTCGTCTGGATTACGACGCAGAAGGGCTGCTGCTGCTGACAAATGATGGTGAGTTTGCTCACCTCATCATGCATCCGCGCTTCAAGATCGCTAAGAGTTACTTCGTTAAAGTACGCGGCCTGATCCAGTTTTCGGAGATGGAGCCATTGCGTCGTGGACCTGTGATTGATGGACGCTCTCACATGCCGGTCCAGAGCAAAATTCTTCATCAGCGGAATGACAAAACCTGGCTGGAAGTGATTCTTCACGAAGGCACAAACCAGCAAATTAAGAAAATGTTCCTCGGATTGGGCTATCCGGTGCTCAAAATTAAGCGCTTTCGGATTGGCAGTATTGGTCTGGAGACCTTACGACCTGGAGAACATCGAATTCTCTCCAAGGAAGAGCGCCAGCAGTTGCTTGATCTTGCTGGCAGCTCTGTTTAATGAATGACCCAATTCGCCTCTCCTCTATCCTGATTGTGAACTGACGTGGCAAAAAAGAAGGAACTTTATAAATTAGCAGTTGTGGATGATCGGTTGCTGTTGCGTGTTCCACCGCAGCTGGTTGGTGCTGAAGTCGCCAATTTGGACGATATCCAGCGTGAGTTACACGTCATGGACGTGCCTTATCTGCCAGAACGCCTACTGGAAATTTACGAACGCAGTACAGGTAATTTTGAGGAGCTCAGTGACCTGACAAGTGGCAAATTTTTGATGCAGGTGGAAATCAGCGATGACGAGCAGAGTGCATTTCTGAATTTAATTCCACCAGCTGCGGACGATGCCGCTGTCACGATTGAAGAGGTCGAACATTTTCTGGAACAACATGATGTTGTACAGGGCCTTAATGCGACATCTGTNCAGAAGATAATCGATGAGAAGAACTACTATGATTTCATCTGTGTAGCTCAGGGTGGCCGAGCAAGAAACGGTACAAATGGAACCCCGGAACTGACTTTCATGGATCGCTCAGGTTATGACGATCTCTCTGGAGTTGATCTGCGTACTGTTCCGATGATGCAGAAGGTCGAGGCTGGGCAAGTGCTAGCACGCGTTTATGCACCTACTGACGGTGATGATGGATACTCTGTCAAGGGGCGTGCGATCAGCGCTGTTCCAGGACGTATCTGCCAATTGGTGCCTGGACAGAATGCACGCTATGGTACGGCACGTAACGAAATTGTGGCCGATAAGGATGGGGTGGTTTGCTACCACAACGGTGCCCTCCATGTTCATGACTTGAAGACAGTCGACAATATCCATGCGGGTGTTGTCCGATTTGACGGGGTCTTGCAGGTCAAGGGCAACATTGGAGATAGTTGCCGTGTGGAAGCCTTCCGCATTGAGGTCAGCGGCTCCATTGGTCAGTCGGTGGTACGGGCGACCAGTGACGTACATGTACAGCAGAATGTCTTGAAAGGGACGATTCAAGCAGGAGGTTCCTTCAGTGCCAATGAGCTGATGGAGGCTACTGTTACAGCTGGAGAGCACCTGTTTGTACTAGGGAATATCACGGATACGACTGTAAGTGGTGGTGAGTGTGTGCGNATCCTTAACAAAGATGGAGACGTTTCTGGAAGTAAGATCGAAGGGGGATACGTGGTCTTAGTTCCAAGTGTTGGAGCTCAGGAAGGAGCTAAAAAATCAACCTTGGAAGTTGGCATTTCACTGAGTGAGCGGAAGCGGATTCGAGAACGTGAAGATGAACTTAAATCACTAGTTGCAGACTTCAGTAAAGAACGCGAAGA
The DNA here is from genome assembly GCA_002684675.1 of Deltaproteobacteria bacterium. GTDB lineage: Bacteria > SAR324 > SAR324 > SAR324 > NAC60-12 > JCVI-SCAAA005. The sequence continues at coordinate 18,059 of NYVT01000076.1, read as the reverse complement.
AGTTGATGCCATCGTGCGTCGTTGGGGTAAAGGGAAGCCTACTGGAAATGATGAGAAAGATCTGGCCCCTCTTGGAGAGGAAATAGCTCAGAAAGTGAGCAAGACTCATCGCTATATGCGAGAAATCAGAGGCTTTAAGCGAATTAGCGACGTCAGTGAGCAAATGGACGGAGGTGCAGTCATTCTTACGGGCAAAGCTATCGCTGGAACATCAATCTTTGTACGCCGAACAAGATTTAATCTGGTTAGTGATGCAGAAGGGATGGCCTATCAGTTTTCTCAGAATGGTGTGCAGACGCGGCCCTACGAACCAGTTCTGGAACTTTACCAGAAGTACTTGATCGACTTGCCGGAGGAGTGAGCCATGGCGGATATCAACCGAGATGAAATTGANCGCCGAATCCGTCGTCGTGAACCCCTGCGTGATTTGAACCTGAGTAGCTTAAAGCTGGATGGGATGTCTCTGGCAGGCGGTGTGTTTCGACGATGCCGCTTCAACGATACTACTTTTTTGAGCACTGTACTAGACGCAGTCCGTTTTGAAGCTTGTATCCTCGGTGGTTGTGATATGCGTGGAGCNAGCATGCGTGAAGCTGCGCTGGAGAACTGTGATCTGGATGGTACCAATCTTCAGAATTCCAGTTTGGGTGAGACGAGTTTCCGTTCTTCTTCATTAGTGCGTACCGACTTCAGTGGCGCCAGAATGGAACGAGTGATTCTGATTGAGGTGAATGCTGAGTTAGCGAGTTTTTCACAAGCTCGGCTGAANGGAGCCTATTTGATGCGGGGCAAATTCCTACTCTGTGACTTCTCATTGGCGGAAGCCGAAGGTCTGATGGCTACCAAGGCAGACTTCACAGGTTCCTTAATGACAGCGGCATCTTTGGAGCAGGCAGTGCTTGCTAATTCCTCATTCAGTTTCTGTGATCTAACAGTCGTCTCAGCCAACAGAGCGATGCTGAAGGGTAGCAATTTCTACAAGGCAAAGCTGTTTCAAGCACAATTCAACGAAGCCAACCTTGAAGACGCTTTGATCTGCGGTGTGAATGGTAAGGAAGCAGTATTTACGAATGCCAAGCTCAACAAAGCCAGCTTTNTGCAATCAGATTTGCAGGGCAGTAACTTGACTGGTGCTGAGACACAGGGGACCCTGATGAAAGGAGCTAACCTGGAGGGGGCGACTCAATGAAACAGTGGCTAGGGTTGCTATTGCTCAGCCTGCTCTGTGTTGATACAGCCTGTGCGGAGTATCGAGCCTACGAACTAGAGATTTTTGATCGTATCAATGATCGTTCTCGGGTCGTTATTACTTCGTTTTCTCCAAGCGATTTTATTCAGGTGAATGGAGGACCCCAGCGGATTGGCGTGATCATTCGGGCTTCTTGGATCTGTTATGGTGACACCTCTAACGGAGAGCCAGTTTGTCCAATGCCCAAACCGATCAATCCTCGCTTTCAAGNAGAAGAGCGNGTACAGATCAATCTTCCCAAACATCTGACGCATGACTGGGTTGGAATAGTTGAAAATAGCTTCTTTCGACCAGAATTGCGAAGCAACGTCTACGGTATCCGNTTTCCAGAGAAAGCCGGGTTATACACTCGCTACTACGAATCCAATCTTCAAAAAGCTCCCTAAAACTCTGTCCTAAAACAAACCATGAAAGCCGACCTGCTGGCAGCCAGCCTGATTACCGCAATCAAGACACCTTACTGCTCTGATGGATCAATTGATCTAGAGACCTACGACTTTCTACTACAGGAACAGATCAAACACGGTGCTGAGGGAATTGTAGTCGGTGGTACCACCGGAGAAGGCCACTTGATGCATTGGGAAGAGCACCTGATGTTGATTGCTCACACTGTTCATTACTTCGGAGATCGGCTGAAGGTGATTGGTAATACTGGAAGCAANAACACACGGGAAGCACTCAAGGCCACTGAATACGGCTTTGCTTCAGGGATGCACGCTTCACTACAGATCAATCCCTATTACGGCAAGACTTCACCAACAGGGCTGCAAGAGCACTTTCAGCGGGTGTTGGAGTTGGGCCCTGCCATCATCTACAACGTACCATCTCGTACTGGACAAGACCTGCCTCTAGAATTGATTCGTGAATTGGCTAAAGATACGAACCTGTTGGGTGTTAAGGAATGCGCAGGGAACGACCGAATTGCAGCCTACGAAAAAGAAGGAATTGCTTGCTGGTCAGGTAATGACGATCAGGCATGGGAAGCTCGACATCGTTGTGGTGGACATGGTGTGATTTCTGTCACTGCCAACGTAGTACCTGGCTTGATGCGACGATTGATGGATGAACCTAACTCAACANTGGCTGACCGATTGGAACCCTTGATAAACTGGCTGTTTGTCCATCCCAATCCGATTGGCGTCAACACTGCTCTGGCAATGACTGGTGCTACCAAACCGGTCTTTCGACTGCCTTATGTCCCGTTGGACACTGAACTACGACAGACTGGAATGGATTTGCTGCGGCAATTCGATTCCGGTGACTGGGTTGGTCCCTCCCTCGAATTACTGCGTGACGAAGACTTCCAACTTGTCGCCTGATCCCCCCAGAAATCCCTAGTACGAGCCAACTCGTCACGAGAAAGTAGGATGCGCCACAAAGCCCGCGAGATTGCCCTGCAAGGCCTTTATCAACTGGAAATTCACAAGACCACGGAACTAGATCTGATTGATGCCTTCCTCGCCAGAACTCGTCAGGATGAATGGGAACACTTCCGTAGTCGTCTCAAGGAAGACAAGATTGCAATGGAANAGACGGATGCAAAGCATCAGGAGTTTGGTAAGAAGCTGCAGGAAACTCTTGAATTTGCTCGCAACCTGATACAGGGCGCTTCCCTCCATCGCAAGAAACTGGATCGTGTGATCAAGCACAATCTAGAGAGTTGGAAATTAGGCCGCCTCTCTGTGCTGACCCGTAACGTACTTCGCTTAGCAGTGTACGAAATGCTTTTTCAGGCGAACGAAGTACCACACCGGGTTGTGATCAATGAGGCATTGGAGTTAACGGACTCCTTCATTGACGAAAAGACCAAGAGTTTTGTTAATAGTGTTCTCCAGAAGGTCTACGACCGGCAGCGCCAGCCTCAAGTCGATTCCANTCAAACACCCCCCATAGAAATAACACTGGAATCCGCAGAACCAAATTCCTGAACTCTGCATGCTGTCTGAATTTTCTGCTCTACGCACGGATCTCTACCAGATCACCATGGCTTACGGCTACTGGAAGAGTGGTCTNCAAAATCGAGAAGGTGTCTTCCATATGGTTTTTCGTACCGCTCCTTTCAAGGGTGGNTTCACGATTGCCTGTGGCTTGGAGGANGTGGTNCNTTATCTCAGAGATTTTCNCTTNACTNATTCCGACCTGGCTTATCTGNCAACTNTAGAGGGNAGTGATGGCNAGCCNTTNTTTGAAAAGCCNTTTCTGAAGTATCTCGAGGAGATGGANCTGATCTGTGATNTGGATGCGGTTCCNGAGGGNACGGTGGTNTTCCCGTATGAACCCTTGTTGCGTGTTCAGGGNCCATTNATTCAGTGTCAGTTNCTGGAGTCCCACATTCTCAATGTCGTCAATTTNCAGACACTGATCGCTACAAANGCAGCTCGTATCTGTATAGCGACAAAGGGCAAGCCTGTGCTAGAATTTGGACTACGCCGCGCACAAGGATCAGATGGTGCACTGGCTGCCAGTCGAGCAGCCTATGTTGGTGGATGTGTGGCGACATCGAATGTTCTCGCTGGAAAGCATTACGGGATTCCAGTCCGTGGTACGATGGGTCACAGTTGGGTGATGTCTTTCGACAATGAACGTGAAGCCTTTGCGACCTACGCCAAGGTAATGCCCAATAACACAGTGTTGCTAGTCGATACCTATTCAACCCTGCGAGGGGTTCAGAACGCAATTGAAGTTGGGCGAGAACTACGAGTGCAAGGGCATGAATTGGCAGGAATTCGACTAGATTCAGGAGATTTGACCTACCTCAGTGTGGAGGCTCGGCGAATGCTTGATGAGAACGGGTTTCAGGAAACAAAAATACTAGCCAGTAACGACTTAGACGAATTTGTAGTGGATTCTCTGCAACTCCAACAAGCCCAGATTGATGCCTGGGGAATCGGTACTAAACTCGTCACTGCTTATGATCAGCCAGCGCTTGATGGTGTATACAAGATGGGAGCAATTCGAGATCCGGGTAAGGCCTGGCAGTACAAGATCAAGATTGCTGAGCAATCGAACAAGCTCACCACTCCGGGTATTCAGCAGGTCAGAAGATATCGCCAGAATGGACGCTACGCTGCCGATATGATCTTTGATGTTCAGCAAGGATTAGACAGCCCCTGTACAATGGTGGATCCCTTTGACATCACCCGTCAGCGACATTTTGAGTCTGAAACAAATTGGGAAGACCTGCTGCAGCCAGTATTTCGGCAAGGAAAAATTGTTCAGGAGTTGCCATCCCTGAACAGTATCCGTGAGCGAGTACAGTCGCAGTTGGATGGTTTCCACAACGCCGTACTGCGTACCGTCAACCCCCACGAATACCCAGTAGGCATGGAGCGTGGACTCTTCGACCTACGCACTCGTCTGACCCTGGAGGTTCGTAACCAGTCTCGTCATGCAAACTGAAAATGGATGATCTACGCCCCCTACTGCGTTGGGTTCAACGGTGTCATAATTATCAGTTGAATCAATTTCGGCCTTTCTATGTTGCTGGATATAAAGTTGGTTGGATTCTTCCAGAAGATCTCCCACTATTTGAACAGTCACCGGCACTCTTTGCTGTTAAATCAGAGCGTGTCGAGTTGCTGGGAGAACCATCATCACCGAAAGAAAGATCGGCTCAGTTGGATGTAGTCCTGCGACAATGGCGAGACCAAGGGTACATCAACGGTTGGCGGGATGAACACTACCTGATCAGTGATGGTGAGGGGACGCCCTTGTTCAGTGTAGAACGGAGCGCAACGGCCTTACTGGGAGTACTGAACCTTGGTGTTCATCTCAATGGCTTTGTGAGGCGTACTGACGGAATCTGGCTTTGGATGGCTCGAAGAGCTAGGAACCGCCCGCGCTATCCTGGTAAATTGGATCAAATGGTTGCTGGAGGAATGACAGCCTACCAGAGCCCTCAGCAGGTAATGAAGCGGGAATGCCAGGAAGAAGCCGGAGTCCCAATGACGCTGGCAGAGACGCTAAAATCTGTGGGACTGGTGACGCTATGCCATCACAACTCCAAGGGACAGTTAAGGCGCGAAATCATCTATACTTACGATTTGGAACTGCCAGAAACTTTTCAACCCTGTAATCAGGACGGAGAGGTAGAAGAATTTCAACTGATGCCGATCGCTGAAGTAATGCGACTGGTGGCAGAAACAGATGACATCAAGACCAACTGCAACTTGGTAGTCTTGGACTTTCTGGTGCGACATAGTGTCCTTCATGCGGATCAAGCCTGCTATGCTGAATTAGTCGAGGGACTGCGCCATAGCCCTACTCCAGCTTGAACCAAAACCCTCTCTCTCATCGGCTAGGAGTCTTTCCTCTTGCGTCCCGCCGAACTCACAGGTCACAATAACTATTATTTTCTCCAACCAATTTTCTGAGAATTGCCATGCTCGCTGACCAAACGATTGCCAAAGTGCTGGAACATGGTCTCCATCAAGGAGCCGACTTTGCCGAAGTATTTATCGAGGACTCTATTTCGCGTTCATTGGATTTGCTAGATCGTAAGATTGATCAGATCAACTCGGGGAATTCTTATGGTATCGGTATCCGCCTACTGTTTGGTCATGAGTCCTGCTATGGCTACAGCTGTGATCCAGATCCAGCTGGTCTTTTGCAGCTGACAGAAAATCTGGCTCGCTCCAAGCGTGGAGAAGGGCGGGTCACTCCAAAAGATCTGAGACGTGTTCCGGTCAATGACCAGCACCGAATTCGATTGAGTCCTGAAAAAGTAGGCAAGCTTGATCGAGTTGAACTCCTCCGCCGCTTGGATGAGTTGACACGCAGTCATGGAGAGCCTATTAGGCAGGTCAGTGCTTCAATTGTTGAGAAGAAGCGTTCGATGTTGATCGCCAACAGTGAGGGTCTATTCCGGGAAGACAGCCGACAATATATGCGAGTTCGCCTGTCTGCAATTGCCGATACTGGAGATGGACCTCAGGGCGGTGCCGTGTCACCAGGAGTACTGGGGGGCTATGAATTTCTAGAAGAAGTAGATCTGGAGAAGCTTGCCCGAGAGGCAGCCGAAACAGCGCTACGCATGGCAGGTGCAGGCTACGTCGATGGGGGGGTCATGCCGGTCGTGATGGGCAATGGGTTTGGTGGCGTGATCTTCCATGAAGCTTGTGGGCACCCGCTGGAAACAGAAGCCATCCGAAAAAATGCCTCATCGTTCACAGGTAAGCTAGGTCAGTCAATCGCTAGTCCAGTGTTGACAGCGGTGGATGACGGCACGATTACCAATGCTTGGGGCTCGCTGAATATTGATGATGAAGGCAATGAAGCACAGCGAACGGTGTTGATCAAGGATGGGGTGCTTCAGCAGTACCTTAGTGATCGAGTCGGTGCAGCCCAGGTAGGTGTTCCTCAAACTGGCTCTTCAAGGCGAGAATCTTACAAGTATGCGCCGGTTTCCCGAATGCGGAATACCTACATTGACAAGGGACCAGACAAGATTGAGGACATCATCCGTTCCGTCGATCATGGGCTCTATGCCAAGAAACTGGGTGGCGGTTCAGTCGATCCGGGAACAGGTGAGTTCAACTTCGCAGTGCAGGAAGGTTACATCATCCGCAAGGGGAAGGTAGCAGAGCCAGTACGCGGAGCAACCTTGATTGGCAAGGGTTACGAAGTGCTTCCCAAGATTTCGATGATTGCTGATGATCTGGAACTGGCTGCAGGCATGTGTGGTGCTTCTAGTGGGATGGTTCCGACTACGGTTGGTCAGCCTACTCTCAAGATCGACTCGATCCTTGTGGGGGGCCGCTGATGCAACCGGAAGTGGCTATTGAACATGTTCTAGGTCTTGCTCGTCAAAGCGGATTAGCAGAAGTCGATGTGCTTGTGGAGCGTGGAGAATCCCTAAGCTTGAAGATCCGTGATACAAAGGTGGAAAAGGTTGATCAATCAACCAGCTTGGGTTTGGGTGTGCGGGTCTTGCTCGATGGGCGGACAGGACTAGCCTACACCGAACGTTTGGAAGCATCGGCGCTGCGCCGTGTGCTAGACGAAGCACTGGAAAATGCAGAATTACAGGATCAGTTGGAGGTGAACTTACCAGATCCTGCCAACAATGTTTCCACTGCAGAGGCCCTTCAGCTTTACAACTCAGAGTTGGAGCAACTGAGCTTTGAAGAGCTGGCTGAGGTAGGTTTGGAGATCGAAGCCACCGCAAAGCAAACGGATCAACGGGTTGTTACGCTTCCCTATCTGGGAGTGTCTCGGGAATCGGGTGAGTGGATTCTTGGTACTTCCAAGGGGGCTTATTATCGTCAGCGAGCCAACAGTGCAACAACTTACTGTGGGGCCTTGCTGCAGGAGGGGGAGTCCCGCAAAACAGGCTTCTGGTTTTGGCAGATGCGAGACTGGAATCGTGCAGAGGCAGCGGCCATTGGCCCGAAAGCCGTGAAGGAAGGAACTTCTCTGTTAGGAGCTCGGAGCATTCAGAACTGTAAGATGCCGGTGATTCTGGATGAATACTGTGCTCCTCAATTGCTGGGTATGTTCTTCCGGGCCTTTCACGCGGATGCTGCACAGAAGGGAACCTCGCGATTGGCAGGGCGCCTTGGAGAGAAAATCGCTGGAAAGAATGTCACCTTGTATGATGATCCGCACATTCCTGGAGCGCGTGGTTCCTCTCTCCTCGATTCAGAGGGAGTATTGACACAGAAGCTCTCACTTGTTGACCAAGGAGTTTTTCAAAACTTTCTCTATCATATCGAATCGGCAAGTAAGGAACAGAGAACTTCCACTGGTCACGCGCGATGAAGTTACAATAGCGGTATTGGGACGGGTTCACACAATCTAGTAATGGAGAAGGGAAGTTCTTCTCTGGAAGAACTCTGCCAACAGCCTGAGCGAGCTCTATTGGTAACGAGCTTGGAAGGAGCAGCCGGCTGTAACTCTATCAGTGGTGATATTTCTATTGGAGTGCAGGGTTTTCTGCTAGAAAAGGGAGAGAGGGTGCAACCCGTGGACAGTATCACGATTGCCGGAAATTTCTTTGATCTACTTAGCCAAATTCAAGGCCTAGGCAACTGCTACCAGCCCTATCTTAGCAAGATCTTCGTACCACCAATGCTACTGGATGGGCTTGCCATCTCTGGTTGAAAAGTCTATTCACTCCTCGTAAGGAACTTCTCTGCTTCTTCGAGAAGTTCCGCCTTCCTATTTTCTAGTACTTTCGCAATATTCTTCTTGGGTATACCACCTTGCTGACTCAGTTGTGCAGACTTTGATCTATTGGGGTCAGATCCAGTGGGAAGGTCAGGCGAATCATCGCACCACCGTCTTGCTGGTTGGCGCAGTGCAGTGCAGCTCCATGCCGTTTCAGTAGGTTGTTCAATGAATAGAGACCAAAGCCGCTGCCACTTGCCTTGAGAGATGGGACAGACTGCTTGCCAAGTTGATCTATTGTATTTGGTGGGATGCCGACTCCATTATCATATACACTGATGCGAAGAGAAGGACGATCCTGTTGGGAGTATTCGCTAACTTCTATATAGATGAATGGGGACTCGGGTTGGGCCTGACGAATGGAATCAGCTGCATTTTGGACACAGTTTTCCAGAAAACTGCTGATCAGGCTACGAGAAAAATAAACTTCTTCCAAGTTAGTGAAGTAGTCCAGCTTTAGGGAAATCTGCTCCTGAGACTGGTAAAGAGGAAGTTGCTCTTCCAATAATTTCCTGAGGTTGAAGGATCCCAATTGACCAGAGCGGCAGGCCTGCATCACCTCTCTCAGTGTTGCCGCACACTTGTCTACGGAAGCTTCAATCTGCAGTAGTCGAGGTTTAGGGTCTTGATCAGGAAGCAGCCGAAAAAACTCCGCAGAGATGCGGATTGCCCCGAGGTAACGATTGATTTCATGGCTGATGTGCCCCAATGCGTCGGCGATCTCCAGCTTGGAACGCATCTGTAGTCGTTCCTCTAATTGATCAAGTTGCTGCTTACGAGATTTCTGGATGACTACCGTCATCTCGTGAATCGCTTGGTAGAGTTGATCTAATTCCTGGGATTGCTGCTTACGGAGAGGAACCTGATGATCGTTCTTTATGAAGGTTTGAACGTCTTCCAGTAGTTGGTTGGTTGGCCCTGTGATGGTTTTCTCAAGAACCAGCCTCACACCGAGATAAAGAATTAGCCCCATCATCAGGAAGACGACTAGCGCAGCTACAGTTGTGTTGGTGGCGATTGCTTCAAGCCGCTTGTTGTCATAAAAGAGGTTCAGATGGAAATGACTGGTGGTGGGTACAGGTAGACTGTGAATTCGGAAACCATCTGAAATATCTGTTGCCAAAGGCTCTATTGTGAAGCGTATGCGATCCGCAGAAATATGAAATACTTGTGGTGATTGTTCCCACTCCTGCAGATTGAGATTTTTAGCGATCAGTAACTGGCCATAGGGCAGGCCCTGACGATCTTGCAGGATATGGTGTGAAAGTAGAAAGGTTTGTTGGGTATCCTCACTGAATTGTAGCAGCGTCCCGGCCTCTTCACAGAGATTAGGTAGTGCGGGAAACTCTCCAGTACTGCTGTAGGAAGTCCGGAGCTGGCAGGTATTATCGAAGAACCAAAGAAACCCCGGGGATTCCTTCAGTTTTGTAAACATTGTTTTCAGGACGGAGCTGTTGCGGGCTGTATCTGCAGCCGTGGCTTCCAACAGGAAATTGTAGGTGTTGACAATGCCCTCTGTTTCATCAGTAAACTCGTTAAATTGGTTCTGTAGAAAGATCTCCGCAATGAGTTGATCCTGCTGAAGGTTCTGTTGAAAATTTTTTTCAGCGATTTCCTCCATGTAGTGGTAAAGGCCGAATCCGAACAGCATTCCAGTGCNAATNAAGAGNATCCAGATCGACAAGCTNATCTGTCGATTCAGNGGTTGGCNTCGGAGTTGTTCAAGCNAGNTGGACATNGAATTNGTCAGTTAGNATTACAAATNCAGAATAATCATAACAAAATCAGACATGTTATATGATGTTGACANNTNAATACNTTAGNATAGTTTGCNNNGTTCGACAACAANTNTGAGAAAANCATGAGAAAAATNTTTTGGTNTTTGCTNCTTTGGCCTTGGGNNNTCTTGGCCAACGAANANNCATCNCCATTNGCNAAACTACAATGGAGNGGCTGGNTTTCCAAGGCNTGGATGCAGACNNATCCTGAACCCTTNCNNCTGCCNCAGCAGGAAGANGNTGGCTGGGAAGCNGCNCTGCGCNTGGATTGGGNCATGCANCCNTGGCTTNCCTTCCGAGCCCTTTATGCTTACCAGCCTTACCTTAATGATGGCCCGNACAGCGAGTTTGAATTCTTGCTGCTGGATGCAAACACTTATCTTGGTGAGAGTATTGTTGGCACAAGATTCGGGCGTTTGCAGNTGCCCTATGGTTTTTACAACATGCAGCGGCTAAATCCTGCGGATCGACTTGGNATTCATCACGCCCAGCCGATGCAGATCTATTGGGGACAGAATGCAGCCATCTTCGATCGAGGGGATGGTTGGGTGACCTACTTTTACACACCAAGAAGTTCAAGCTTTCAAGCACAGCTTGAACTGGGTCGTATTGTTCGNGATTATCCAGAGCCCCAAGAAGATTATCTGACCGTACTTTCAGAATTAGGTATGGAGTTAGATCGCCAGGAAAACCAATTTGCCTCGCTAGAATTGGAACTCTGGGAGATGATCCGGATTCGCAAGGATCACCATGAACCTGTTCATTTTATTCAGATTCCTTACTCCTATTATCAAAAGTCTGCGGCCCAATCATTACTTCAANCTAACTGGGAATCNCTNGATNTTACACAGCAGATTGGTGTTGATAATTTTCTGCAGTCTCACCAATGTGGGCCACCACCAACTGGTGAATTTACTCGACCTTATGTGATCGACTATGATGGATTGGAGTTGTGGTGGGANGAATGGCAAATGACCNTAGAACAGTCACGTTTGTATTATGTAGCAAAAGGTACACAGCAAGACTACTATTCCTTCATGCAGTGTATTACTACGGCANCTGATTCAGGTCTTCGTGAGCGGCTGGACACACANCGTTCTGCNGTGCTGACCCTGCACATGAAGCAACTNATTACTCATGTTGGCTACGGGGATTGGTCTGTTGAGGAAAATAATGAGCAAATATTTGGGGGTACTCATCGCTTTGCNGGTCTGAAATACAGGCCCCATCACGATTGGACTCTGAAGTACGAATTCCATGATAAGACAGGTCACTTCGGCCTGCGTTACTCACAAAACAAANAAACTTCCGAATCTTTAGAGTGGCGCGAAGAGATGGGNGAAAATTGGAAAGCCCAAGCGATTTCGGTGACCTATGAATTCTGAGGNNCTATGCAAAAGCTGATGGCCCTGCTGGGAATCTGGCTTTTCTTGCTGGGTTCGACAGAGGCACAAGAAATCTGGATNGCTTCCAACTCGGTTCCAAATTTTTCACGCCAGGAGCTTATTGCTTTGGTAGAGGGACGGACTCGGCAAAGTTTTNATAGTAATGCCGCAACCCTCGTGGTGTATTTAGAGAATCAGGAAGTGACTCGGCGNTTCATTGAGGAGTTCCTAGAGTTGAATTACTTNCGGACGCTCTATCANCTGCGGGAACAAATNAATTCAGGTCGTGCTTCACCCCTGNTGGATGTGCCTGAAAAAGATGATGCTTACATTGCGGTGTTTGCTCTCGAAGAAGCAATGACCTACAGCGATGATCCCATTCAGCAACTGGCAGAGGTTGGTCTAAAAATCGTGGAGATGCGTTGATCNCTNGCGGAGTCAAGTAGNGTGTTCATCAGAACGCTGTAGCAGGTTGAGCAGGAGAAGCAGCAAGAAACAAACGAAGGTCAATCCCCCCAATGCTCCTTGGAANTTTCCGGTCCACTCAGACAAGACTCCGAGTCCCAATGGGCCCAGNACCCCGCCAATTTCTGCTGCGGCAAAGAACATCCCTCCCGCTGAGCCTGAGTTNTTAGCACCTACCTCTGGAACTTCNATCANCACAAGNAACAGGATTGTCATCATCGAACCCTGAGTGATNCCCTTGAGGACCAAGCCTAGCAGTANAATCCACTCTGTCGAAGACNGAAAGCAAAGAGAGGCAGAACCTGCCAGTAGAAACAGAGCAGTCAGAATGCGAACCCGATNGGGAGGCGTTGCCTTGCGGGGAATCAGTAGTGCCCCTAGTNCACCAATCATTGTGGGCAGCGAAGCCCAGACTCCAGCTTTCTCTGAACTCAAACCGCGGGTCATCAGGATCTCATGCAGCCAGTTGCTCAGGCCGTGGTTGTAAAGAAAAATGCCGATACTGATCAGTAAAACATACTGCACAGCNCGNATTTGACTTAANCGCAGAAATAGACCCCACTGNGCGGGTCGGGCCTCNTGCAAACTTTTCTGTTCCAGTCGTTGGCTTCCCGGTTCCAGATTGATTGCCCACCAGACAACTCCAGANAGCAGCACGATCACTCCGTAAATGAANATTACGCTGCGCCACTGGTTCTCAAAGAAGGGCATGGCAACTGAGTTCGTTAGCGAGAGAGCAGCAATGGAACCCAATGCCGGCCCTGTTACATACAGGCCCATCGCCAGTCCTTTTTGTGGACCCTCAAACCAGAGGCTAATCAGCTTTGGAGCGCCAATTGAGATCAGTGGACCCCCTAGGCCAAACAGGGCCACTGCGACCAGCAGCATCATATAGTCCTCAGCCTGTGAACGTAACAGCGCAGAGGCCCCCATCAGTAGTGAAGCCATCAGCAGTGAACGCCGTAGACCAAAACGGTCAATCAGNGCGCCACACGGNAGAGCAGTTCCAATGTAAATGAGCTGCCAGGCTCCGAGCACACTCCCCATTGCTGCATAACTCATCGAGAGGTCTTCTGTGATGGGCCGAACCAGTGGGGCAAGNGCCGAAACCGTCAACCCGAAACAGAAATAGATCAACCAAACTCCAAAGAGCATGACCCAGCGATACGTTTGTGAAGGAATGGCAACATTCTTAGTCATGGGAGCCTTCGTAAGTCGACTCCTCCTGTAGGAAAGAAGTTTGGAGGGTATAGAAAATAACAGAACATGATTCCATCACTGAGTTTATGATGACCGGTAGGGAACTAGAAGTGGATGTTGCCTGAGATCAGCAAATCATCTGATTGAACTNTCCCAAGATTATCGGTTTTCTGAAGGCTCGTCACGCAATCATTGAGAGGTTAGGAAGAATTGGTTGCTGCTTAGGCAGAGAATACGAGCTGTTGGGAGGTGGATATCGCTTGCCTTCATACTTCATTTGGTCAGAGTTGAGCATTCCTGTGCTGGGCTTGTTGAGTTCTCTGCTTGTCAGTACTATTNCAGAAAAGTTGCTTTGGTAAGAAAGAATTGGCAATAGATTCCCTTTGGAGTATATCTCACCATCAAAGTTTAAAAATCCATGATNTTAGGGGTTGGTCCTAGAACTTGAGAGCAGAAGCAACATGCCGACTTGAAAGACTGGNGATTATTGATGGGTTTCTCTAATTCGACCAATAGTNTCAAGANAACAGTCCTTTCAGAATCGAGNAGTGAGCTGAGAAATTTATGAAAAAGACAAAGACAGGTGATTCGATTCACTTAACCCTTGGTGGGATCATCGAAGCTGATTTGCCAGAACGCCGAACCCGTGAGGAGCGCCGCAAGATNCACATAGAGCTCTCCGAGGTAGGCATCAAAGAAGATCGCCGTAGAGNTGATCGACGTGGTAGGATTTCCGAACGCCGCAAGCCGACCGATCGCCGGGTTCAAAGTGTTCCTGTAGCAAATGATCGCCGAAAAGCTGACCGCCGTGGATTTGAGCGTACAGAGTTCCCAAGGCTTTCAGTTGATCCACTCCGTTCGATTGGCTAGGCCTTCTTCTCCTATCATTTCCAGCTGNTGTTACTCTGCCTGTTACTGTCGACCATTCAAGCACAGGCAGAAGACTTTCTAGGTGTGCAGTATGTCCATGCCTACGATGCCGATATACTCACCGTGAATTTGAAGAACTTACCATCCGTTTTTGGTGAAGAGCTAGGGATTCGGGNGGCGGGCATCGATGCGTCAGAGATTCGTAGCCGTTGGACTTAGGAAGAANAACTGGCACCGCATACTAAGGATCGCGTGTGNNAACTGCTGGAACAGGCCNAANAGATTNATCTCGTGGATGTGGAACGAGATAAGTATTTTTGAGNGGTTGCCAAGGTCAAGGTCGATGGTCATAATTTCTCATAGCTANTGCTGAAGGAAGTTCTTGCCGTGGCTTATGATGGCCGCATCAAGTTCAAGGACTGGTGTGTTCTGGGAACTGAGGAANATGTGCTGGTCTNGAATACTTNGCTAGTGTGGGCTGCTGCGCAACNCTTTACGNTTNTGCTCAGNGGNTGACTGCTCTTCAATCGGTNTTAGAAAGCTTTATCGATTAGCAGTTGTCTCCGCCGAATCTTGCTNCGTTCANTGATCTAGAATTTGTTAGTAGTTNTGAANTGCTTGGNATACNGGGNTCGGCAATTGTNTGGAAGCTTGTGAGATATTTGTTCCTGCNGGGCANNNTTTTTTTNNCANGCTGCTGAGGAAAGTTTTGGANAAATTTGATGCTAGTCAAATTGAATTGTCTTTTTNCCCCTGNAGANCNCCNTCCTGCATCNGCNNCAACAGCNCACTGNCCCCACTCGNCATCTCNTCNCTTCCACTGAATANAANTNCCGCNGATGGNTNCATCCNTGTAGNGAGGATTTGTTGATTTTGTAGCAANATGAGAGTGTTGGAGGGCTTTANTTTGTNAACTATNTAACCGTNATCTCTNCTCNTNGCTACCNGCGCACGCTGANTGNCTTGTGAACTTTGNGAATGGTGCCAACAGCGCTCCTGTGGCAGTGACTTTTAGCAGGNNNCTTCGAGAACTATCTAGCNTGTTTTATNGTATAGTTTGCTNTGTNAGTGNTTGAGTGTGNAGTAGTTACATTNNTNANAANGTNGTTAATGCAGTTNTTTTATTCAANTNTAANATACTTTTAATAAGTAGATTTTTTGGAGTACCCAGATTTATGACTACTGTTTTGTGGTGGAGTATTTTTGCCAGGGCATCCAATTAGTAAAAATGAGAGTGCTGTGAATAATATAATTACTTTGATTTTCATCTTAAACTCAAGTTTCTGATGCAATGAATTCTAACAAAGAAATATTCTTTACAAATTCGTTGTTTCATCAATATCTGCTGCTCTTTTTTCCTTGCTGATAATCCTCAATAGAGGCCCTGAGGTCGTCATATTCATCGCAGCCCAACCAACATAGCTTATCAAGTTTTTGCAAATTAGCCTTCGCAAGATCTAAATTGCCTATCGTAAGAAAAAGTTCTCCTTGGTACTCAAGAGCGCCCAGGTGTTTCGGATTGATTTCAAGTGCTTTGGCATAATGAACTGCAGAATTTTTCAGATCATTACTTTTACGTAATGCATAACCCATATAATTGTGAGCATCAGCGTCTCTTGAATTTCTTTCTAATTCTCTTTTTAAGAGTGGAATAGCTGAACTGTAGTCAGATTTTTTTATGTAGCTGACAGCTTCTTGATAATTTCTGGATTTTTGTGGATTGCTGTCATCATCATCTGAGCTGCCTGCGGCTTGAATCATCAGTGGTGAAGTACATATTAGGAGTAGAGTTAAGAGGAGTAGGGTGGGAGAAATTGAAGTTTTAATCTTTGTGTTAGAAAGTGTCATTGTCTCTCTTATTTGCCATAAAATTTTAGATAACAACAATCATTGAGGATCTCTATTGTAAGAATCAAAAAAATTGGTCTGAATCTTAACTCAATGAATTGTTTTGCNGTGGATCTCAAGAGATCCTAGAACTANTTCTCGTGGTCNATGAATCTCTTGGTAACCAAGAGATTTTGGGTTANAATAATATAAAGCTGGTAGCACCCATGANTCCAAAACAGATCAAACCGACTAAGANGGCAGATCGNTTTGCCATCTCCCCAACATCATTCAACTCCAAAATATCTATCCAATGTAAGCNNTNTAATTTGTGCACACCCTTATGGAGATTTTTCATAAAATCCTCCAAGTGATTGGAGNGTTGATATTTTACTGATCTGGGGATATGTAGTAGGAAAATTTCAAGTTTTTTGCCACGCATTTATTTAAATCAAAATACTGAAATTATTTCACATTTTAATTTACAGGCAAAAAAGAAGAAGTTGCGTGAGAAAATTGATAAGAGATGTAGGCGTTAATAATGATTTTCTCAAGAAACGATGGGTTATCCGTTTTACCAACCGATAGAAATTTCATACGTAGCTCTTTCGAAGTATTCTATGGCAGTTGCTTTTTGTTTCTCTGTGGAAAATAAACAGCTTGGCTTTGTAAATCTGGAGAAATGAATTTCTTGATAGGATATTATTGAACTCGTAGAGAAACTTAAGAATATTCTTGGAAAGAATTGTTTGTTTTTAGATGGAGCAGTCCTTCATAATTGTGAATTACGCTCGCATCCATCAATTGACCAATTCCACAACTAAGGGAAGTTCATGTTTTCTGAGACAGTCTTTATCAATCCAAAAATTCGAAAAATAGTCAGCGCAATCGTTGTTTATAGCTCTCTGGCCACAGCAATTGCTTTCCTTGGATTTCTAGTGATCTTCTTCGAAAATCCACAGTGAGATAGGTTCCGGCTTGCCAGAGCGATCTTATTTAAAAACCAAGGAGGTGGATGCATCAGCTATTGCCAGTAACGGTGAAACTCATAGCTTTTGAGGAAAAAATAACCCTAGATTTTTCAAAGAGGCTTCTTACTCGAAATTGACCGAAAGAAGTGTAGCTGATATCTGATCATGGAAGGTTCTGGAGCAATGATCTTGATGGAAATGTTTTGCAATGAGGGAATATGAGTGTGATCTGCATTGATGATATTCTTGAGAAAGATCAGCAACGTCAGAAAGTGTTGGAACTAGATGAACTAGAAGAGTTGGATGAGTATGAGCTGTGGGACTTACAGGCCGATGAGATTCTCAACGGTTCTGCTTCGGAAATTTTGTGTTGAGAACAAGATCTCTGCGGATAATGACTGATTGAGATCTGACTAATGATGTCCCATCGTCTGGTCGTTGCTTTGCTATTCGCACTCATCAATCCTGTAATCATCATGCCGCTTCAAGCGATTCCACTGAAAGACCATCTTGGGAAAAACCGTGTGATCATTACCTTCTTCTCATCAGCGCGGGAACCGGTGCGTCTTGCCCTTAAAATGCAAATAGAAGAAAGGACCTGTGCATTTGCGGACAGAAATCTTGTCCACATGGATCCGCTCCAAGGGTCAGAGGAGTTTGACGAGATGAGCAAACAGTTTACAGTATCAAGTTTAGGATTTCAGTTGTTGCTACTGGGCAAAGATGGTGGAGTAAAGTTGAGATCAAGCAATGTGTCTTTGGAAGATATTTTCTCCCTGAGTGATACGATGCCGATGATAAGAAAGGAAATGAGAGATGACCAATGCTGAAGCAGACCTTCTGTCGGTAATCTTAGGTTCCATGAGCGTTCATTTTTTGTTTTTTCGATTCTTCCACGTTCCCCCATACTGATAGTTCGGATTGTTTGATCGCACAACTTCCAGGCATCCCCTGCAGACAAAGATCCACTCCTTGCTTGCGGAAATACGCACCCTAAACAGCGTATCCATTTCTTCGAGACACTGATCGCAGGATTTCATGGAAAATAAGTGCGCTCAGTCAAGTTCATTCGCCAAATCAAAACTACCGTCATTGCGTCTCTTCACAGAGAAGTTACTCTGAAGTGTCTTGTTAAAAATTAGAAAGC
>NYVT01000075.1:0-12746 GCA_002684675.1 Deltaproteobacteria bacterium | reverse complement strand
TCAGCCAATTACAAGGCGTAATTTTATGTTGCAACGGGAGATATAGCAACCCCAATACTTTCAAGTTAGTTTTCCGGAAATTTGTATTTCGACAGGCAAAACAAATCTCGAATCATTGAAGCATGCGTGACAAATGAACCTTATTGCATAATAATTTTTCAATTAAATGGACTAATTCTAGATAAAACCTGCCAAAATTCTTGCTTCCAAAATTGAAGAAAACAGCATTTACTGAAGAGGTTGGGATGAAATTTGATGGTAGATCATTTTGGAGCTGAACTTGAAGAGCCTACTGAGCAATCATTTCATTCCAGATCAAAATTCAATTATTTTTATGCACTTTTGGTGATCGAAATTTACTAAATGTAATCTAAAAATAAAATTCGAACTTTTCCAATAGGAGTATTTTTTCCATAATTGACTCAGATTAATTTTCAGATTAGTTATAATTTTCGCCCGTCATAAAGGTAGATATAGTTTGGAGGAGAAAATAAATTCAAAACAGTAACAGCATTGTTTCTTAAAAATTAACTATAAAAACAATTTAATTGCAGCCTCAACTTCATTACAATCCTTCTAACCTCTGAGTATGATATAGATAACAATTACAGTCCCTATAATCATTGAGATCTCAATCGATGCAAATTCCTCAATGAATCGCATCCAGAAAAATTGAAGTGCTATGTAGGTAATAACACCAATGAACAACCTATCAAACCAGTTAGTTTTGATAGGAAGGAACCCTTTTTTCATTAGTTATCCTTTCACTGCCCCAAAGGTTAAACCTGATACAATATGACGCTGAACAAGACTGATAAACACTAAAGCAGGGAGCATAGACACGAAACCTACAGCAGCCATGGCACCCCAGTTCGTACCAGTTGTAGTAACAAATTCAGCTAGCCCAGTTGGTATTGTTCGGGCATAGACACTAGTTAGTGTTGCGGCTAACAAATACTCATTCCATGCAAAAATCCAACTCAGAAGTGCTGTTATAGCAATTCCGGGTGCTGCTTGTGGAATGATAATTCTGAATATGATGGTAAAATAATTACCACCATCGATCAGAACAGCTTCATCTAATTCTCTAGGTATTCCATCAAATATACCTTTCAATAACCAGATTGCGAACGGTAGATTGAAAACACAATAGAGCAAAATCANTCCCAACTTTGTGTCAAACAAACTTACATCATCGTAACGAAAAACAATNGAGAACAGCAAGAAAAGAGGTAGGAGGAAAGCAGCAGGAGGTGCCATTCTATTTGTCATTGTCCAAAAGAAAATATTCTCTGATGCTGCTAACTTCCATCTAGATAGGGCNTANGTAGCCATAATAGCTAATACNGTAACAAGTANAGCATTACACGATGCAACTATGATTGANTTCCANAANTATTCTGCATANACTCCATCAACAAAAGGTTTNGTAAAATTTTTCCAATAAATTTTTTCAAAGAATGTTGGTGAAAAATCTGGCNTTCCNAANAGTTCGACNGGACTTCTNGTTGAAACNACGAACATCCAATAAATTGGAATGATCGTAATCATTGATAGAANGCNCCAAATANTAAATTTTACTAACNTTGTCAAAGTTCTAAGCATTCGACTNATTCTGTTTNGATGTCATAACTACGTAAAGNAACCAACAAATCACAATTGTTATNTANANTANGAATATCGACATAGCTGAGCCATAGCCATAGAATCGACTNTCAAACACTGACCTCCAGATATGAATTCCNGCTANNCGGGTTTCTACNCCTGGACCNCCACTAGTTAACATCCAGATCTCATCTACTGCCTTCAGGGAATCCATCAANCTGATGAAGACAACTACGAGTANGACAGGTATCATCATNGGAAGAGTGATATGAANGAAAATTTGAATTCCATTAGCNCCATCCATTTTCGCTGATTCATATGGATCTTTAGGCAAAGCNCTCAANCCGGCTAAAAGAGTCANAGTAACAAATGGTGTCCAATGCCATATNTCCATAAATACGATCATCCAGAANGCCTGTTCNGCGTCTCNTCCATAATTAAANGAGTATCCGAACCATTCTTTCAAAAAATGAGGGAGNGGACCAAAACCTGAAACTGTAAACAATTTGAAGATNGATCCNACNACNATAGGAGCAACAACCAAGGGGAGNGTATGAACNANTCTAAAAAAAGGTCTGAANGGAAANCTTTCTCTNANAGATAAGGCTAATAAAAANCCAATTATGAATTCAAAAAAAAGTGTAGTGAAGGCNTATTTGATNGATCGCCATACACTTAACAGAAAATCTTCATCAAAAACTAATTTTCTAAAGTTATCTCCTGCAATAAACGTCATCTCATCTGACTTTCCCANGGGATTCCAGTTGTAGAAACTAACGATTAAAACATATATAAATGGTAGTAATCCAACAATTAAAAGAATGACAATTGTTGGTGAGAGGAGATACCAAGGAATTCTTTTGGAGCCNACCACGATTTGATGAGTTTATATTGTTTGTTTTGATTGGGGCTGATTANCACTCAGCCCCAGAAAAGTTATTTNGCGTATCCCAATTCNTTCATCAGCTCATCCACTGCTGCNGCAGCTTGATCCAGAGCCTCTTCTGGAGTCAACTCCCCAGCNAGTGCTTTGAATATNAATGGGTCGATTGCGGCTCTTCCTGCTCCATGAAATGGATACGGAGGGGCNCCAGCAAAGAGATAACCAGTATCTCTCATCAAAGTGAAGTATGCATCAGCCTTTGCATCAACTGCTACAACTTTTGGATCAGAATATGTCGCTTTGTGAGTAATCCTTCCTCCAGCAATTGCCCAATCAGCTTGAACTTCGTTTTGCCCAAGGTACTGAAGCCANAGCATAGTTGCTTCTTTGTTCTTCGAAGAATGTGGAATTCCAAAAGCTCCCCCGTCGAAATAGCCGATNTAGCCATTNCCTGATGCTGCCTGCATCATTACACCCTCAGCAGTTGGTGGAAGNGNAACTCCAACATTNCCAANAACACGAGATCTCTCTGCATCTGTTGCGATCCAAGCNGCATTTTCNCCNTATACCCATCCTTGAGCAGCTCGACCTGCAGCGAAAGATGCNCCTACCTCACTCCATGTACTTTGAAGTGCCTCTGGTGGAGCGAAATCNAGCAATCCAGTCCAGAATCTTAAAGCAGCTTTTGCTCTTCCACCATTCAANTGTCCACCATTTTCCACAGACGCCTGAAAGTTGTCCATGTTGATCCCCCAATTGTACACTCCAAAGCTCGGGAAGATGGTTTCTAACAATTCATANGTCGAGGCAGGGTGACCCGTATGGCCTTGAACCGTGGTTCCCCAACAATCCATACCTTGATCAGCNCAAAACTTTGTGAAAAATTCTGCATTGTCTCGGTATTGTCCAAAGGTTTTAGCAGGCTCNAAACCATAACCNTAGCGGGCTCGGAATGCTGCNTTTGCTTCTGTATTCTCGAAGAGGTCTTTTCTNTAAAGATAAACCTTGATGAAAGCTTCCATCGGTACCCCAAAAACGTCTCCCTCTCCGTTTTTAAAGTAATCGATNAATGTTGTAAAATCGGCGAAATCTACGTTTGGAGCTTTTAACTTCGGGTTTGCGGCTAATCCCTCAGAAATATTTACCAAAAAATCCCGATCCANATAGGAATAGATNATGTCTTGCTCAATATATACAAAATCATAGATACCTGTATTGGCTTCCATATCTTTGATNGCCTTNTCAAACATTTGATCCCATGATGTTGTTTCAAGCCTTACTTTGATTCCTGTCAATTTTTCGAAATCTTTAGCCAAGACTTCGGATACAAANTGTCCTGGAGGTGTGTTTTCAGTAACACCCTGGAGCGTTACNCCCTTGTAAGGTTGGCCAGCAGATTTCCAAAATGCATCGTGGCCACCCGCAANCGCTGTGAGGGCAGTNANCGATGCAAATACTGATAGAAACAGCTTTTTCATCTAAATCTCCTGATGAAAATCATCNTTAATAACAGAGTTATTCTCTGTTTAGTTTATTTAAGATNGGAATCTTGAACACCATCTGGTGTTCAATTCTGTCAGGGTGTCCATTCCCTTCNCTGGGGTAATTCACATCAAAATCCTAGCCCCACCATGCAGTCTCCACTGCAGACAGATCTGTTNCTACTTGGATNTGNTTTNCANAAGCANGTATATCGCGTTTCTGAATTTATTACTNATAGGTNCAAGGATCTATTGCTTCTCATNTAAAAATTTTANTTAGCTACACANTACTTCAGTTNCCTTGAACCAAAACNATCTACCATTAAAGTTGTCTTTTNAGCTTTTAAATACAAAAAACAAAAANANNTGACATTTGTTAAGCAAATGACATTNNAATATGANTTATGTTAATTCNAACTTGATTCTCTGNCCGTATAAATGTCAAATCTAAATTTTTTATGANAAAAATNTTTTTATGTAAAGTAAGCATTGTGTTGATTTTANNCCTATTTANTTTATGAACATCAAATTTCGAAGAAAGGATACACCNCCAGAATTCCAGGATGTAGTCACNTGGGCGGCCTGGCTTTACTACATCGATCAGATGACACAGATTGATGTTGCCAAGGTTTTAGGAGTTTCAAGAGCTTCNGTTGTTAATTATCTTCAGGAGGCCCGTGATCGTGGGCTTGTATCAATTCAGTTCGACCAAAAATCAATTTCAGAAACTNTTATTTCCAAATCAATAATAGCGAAATATGGGCTGGCTAGCTGTGTCGTCATCCCAAAAGCAGTTGGGCAAGCCAATCTTGCTGANCGGCTCGGAGTTGCTGCTGNAAGGGTTTTACATGGAATGTTGAANTCGAATGATGTGATAGCATTAGCCTGGGGAAAAACAGTGCTTGCCGCNGCGCAATCTATTCCACACAGCGAGTTGGAAAANCTGACAGTGGTTCAAGTCGTGGGGAGTTTTCATTCGACTGTAGAGTTTTCTCCGGAGTTTTGCACATCCATACTNGCCAATCGCCTGAACGCCCGCTGCATGAATTTCCTCGCACCAGCAATACTTACATCTAAGCAACTCAGGGATGATTTGCTTAAAGAAGAAGTACTGATTAACCAATTTAANGCGATCAAATCAGCAAGAGTGATCGTTTTTGGAATTGGAGAACTCGAACCTGAGAGTACTGTTGTAAGTACNGGGTTTCTAAANGAAGCAGCAATAAAGAATTATCTAGAGAAAGGTGCCATTGGAACAATNTTGGGGAGAATGATTGACCANAATGGGCAACAGATCTATACAGAAATCGATGATCGAATGATTGGTGTGACGCTTGATGAGATCAAAGACATCCCTTGCCGCTTAGCTGTGGCCGGGGGTCCTCAAAAAGTGGAAGTTGTAAGGGCNACTCTNAAAGGAAAATATCCTACTCACTTAGTTACTGACTACGAAACTGCAAAGGCTTTATTGTGAGTTTCGTTTTGAAGAGAAAGCTTGAGTGAAAATGAAGCAGAGATTTGTTTTGGGAATAGACAGTTCNACACAATCTACCAAAGTAATTGTCTGGGATGAGTGGGGCCAGCCAGTTTCTGAGGGAAGGGCTCCAATTANTATGAAAATGCCCCACCCTGGNCACGTGGAACAGGATCCTGCTGAATGGTGGAGTTCCTTNAAAACATCTCTTCGNCAAGCACTCNGTANGGTTAATACCAAAGACATTCAAGGTGTTGCCATTTCCAACCAACGTGAAACTGTAGCGTTTTTAGATGTGAAGGGTAGCAGCCTCCATGATGCCATGCTGTGGTTGGATCAGAGAGCAAGCCAAGAGGTTCNAGAGCTNAAGGAGATATTNGGAAGTGAGACAATCCATCANATTACTGGCAAACCTGTAGACACAGCACCTGTACTCTACCGACTACGCTGGTTGAACAAAAACAAGCCCCAAATACTTGCCAAAACTCATCGAATCCTCGANGTTCAGGGCTATCTGGTTTATCGCTTGACAGGCACTGCCAAAACCTCATGGACAAGTGGTGATCCTTTTGGGACCTTTGACATTGAGCAGAAACGTTGGTCAAGCACTCTACTCGATCAGGTTGGGGTAAGTACNAATCAGTTTCCTGAAGCGCTATGCCCTGGGGAAAAATTAGGTGTCATCTCAAAAGAAATCACCGCAGAATTCAATCTACCACAAAAATTGAAGATTTTTGCTGGGGGTGGAGATGGACAATGTGCGGGCCTAGGAGTTAATGCGATTGCAGGGGGCAGGGCCTATCTCAACCTAGGAACTGCAATCATTGCAGGAGCTTCCTCCAAGGAACTTCANTTAAGTAATTTTTGGAGGACACTAATTTCCCCGACAGGCCAGGGTTATTTTCTCGAAGCAGTCCAACGAGCTGGGGCCTTCTTTGTTAACTGGTTTCTTGAATGCCTCGGCAGTAGTGAACGAACACCAGAAACGTTTAATAGACTAGAAGCGCAGGCATCCAATATTGATATAGGTTCTGAGGGTGTCCTTGTTCAAACCCATCTTTCTGGATGCATGGATCCTCANTGGGACCCTGAAGCATCTGGGGCATTTTTAGGTCTGAGAACACATCACACCCAGGCACACCTCTACAGAGCATCACTAGAAGCACTGACTCTTGAATCAGCTAGAGCGATGCAGAAGATGGCATGTGAGGGTGTTAAACTCAATAAGATAAATGTAATCGGTGGTGGTGCCCAAAGCCCGGTTTGGATGAAAATGATCGCAGATTCAACACAACTCCCTGTTCAAAGAAGCCTCTCCAATGAAGCTTCTGCCTTGGGGGCCGGAATTTCTGCTGCTGTAGGTNCGGGTTGGTTTGCAAGTTTTGAAGAGGCNGCNGCTGCAATGACAAATGAGGCAGAGCTAATAGAGCCTGATCCGAATTTTGCTGAGAAATGGCAGGACTTGTCATTGAGACAATCNCAAATCTATACGATGACAAAAACATTTTAGAATTAATATATTNTAATTCTAAATAATCTTTNTGTGGCTTGGGGATCAATCTCACATTGCAGCAGAATTTGCGAATAAGATCATAGTCNCGGTTTCTCANCGAAGAGAAGCCTTCAAGTTGGATGAGGAGGTTCCTTTCCAATTGGAGGCTTCGGATCTTCACTTCTTTAATGCTGAAAACGGAAACGCTATAGCCCACGGTTTGGAGATGTAATTATGGATCTTCTTCTGGGAATTGACGCTGGGACTTCTGTAATTAAGGTTGTTGCCTTCGATCTAAAGGGCAACCAAATTGCGGTAGCAGCTAAAGCAAATCACTATGAAATTCTCTCAAACGGTGGGGTTGAGCAGGAACTTGATCGAACTTGGACAGACACCTTGGAAGTCATCCGCAAGATCCTAGAAAAACTGGATGGGCATCAAATCGTTGGTATTGCAGTGACCGGTCAAGGTTCCGGGACTTGGTTGATTGATGACAATGGAAGCCCCGTTGGACGAGGCTGGTTATGGCTTGATGCGAGGGCTGCAGATTTGGTCGAAAATTACGGTGAGTCCTCCAACGCTAGAAGACGGTTTGAGTTGACAGGTACTGGTCTAGCTGCCTGTGACCAAGGCCCTCAATTGCTGTGGATGAAAAAACACCAACCAGAGATTCTTCAAGCAAGTGCGACAGTTTTCCATTGCAAGGATTGGCTTTATTTTAATCTGACTGGTGTCCGAGCTACCGATCCCACAGAAAGCGTCTTCAGTTGTGGCGATTTTCGAGAACGAGATTTTTCAGATGAAGTTATCGAACTACTTGGACTGACTGAACAGAAAGCTTTGTTTCCCAAGGTTGTAGACGGAACCAAAATCTCCCACCCACTTTCAGACAATGTAGCTAAGCTTTGTGGCCTTCAATCAGGTATCCCAGTTGTTTTGGGATATGTCGACGTAATCTGTACAGCTCTCGGATCTGGCCTCTATGACCCAGGCAATCAAACAGGATGTACGATCATTGGTTCAACAGGCATGCACATGCGCTATGTCGATTCTGTTGATGAGATCAAACTCAATCAGGAATCAACCGGCTANACAATGGTTTTTCCTGTTGATGGGACTTACAGTCAAATGCAGTCAAATATGGCTGCTACGCTCAACATTGATTGGATGTTAGACTTAGCAATTGANGTTTTGAAATTCCAGGGCATCAAAAAAAATCGCTCGGATCTTCTTAAAGATTTGGATCANCACATCCTTGATGCATCACCGGCAGAGTTTCTTTANCATCCCTACATATCGCAATCTGGCGAAAGGGGACCTTTCATCAATGCGAATGCAAGTGCCAGTTTCATTGGGCTTTCTTCNAAGCACGGCTATTTTGATCTGTTGCGAGGAGTCTATGAAGGACTTTCTTTNGCAGCAAGGGACTGTTACGANGCTGCNGGTGGAGTGCCCGCTGAAGTTCGACTCTCAGGCGGGGCCGCTCGCAGCAAAGCCNTAAGAAAGATCATGGGATCTGTCTTGAAGACTCGTTTTCGAACNGCTGANAGAGGAGAAGCAGGAGCTTCGGGAGTAGCTATGATGGCTGCGGTTAGTTTGGGAATTTACCCTAATATGGCCGCATGCGTAAAAGATTGGGTTTATCCATATCTGAGNGAAGCTGAAGAATATGATGCCTCACAAGGGCAAATTTATGATTCACTTTATCCTAANTACGTTGAAGCACGCCAAGCTTATCTACCNCTTTGGAAATCATTAAAACATTAAGGAGAATTGATTGAAACCTAGAAAGATTGCCATCATCGGTGATCGGTTCATGAAGACTGAGATCTTTAGGGAATANCTCGAAAAAACTTGCGGCAACAATCACCTCTTNAANGAATTGGAGTTGCCTTGGCCCGATGAACCGATGGAGCANGGGTACGAAAAACCTGGGATGGCAGGCCTTAAAGAATACATGGGTGATCCCGATGAAATCGTCAAATTCGTTGGTGATTCAGAAATTGTTGTGGACCATCTTGCCCCTTTCTCAGCAGAGATGTTTGACAGACTGAAGAACCTTCGTCTCATCGCTGTCTCTCGTGGGGGTCCAGTAAATATTGATATGAAAGCTGCTAGTAAGTGCAATGTCAAAGTGGTCAATGTGCCAGGCAGGAATGCGAGNGCTGTTGCAGAGTTCACGATTGGGGCAATATTAGCTGAAACANGGCTGATCCGCTTGGGCCATGAATCTCTGCGAAAAGGGAACTGGCGTGGTGATCTTTATCGCGCTGACGTCACCGGTAGAGAACTCTCACAGATGANAGTTGGATTGATTGGTTATGGTCATATAGGGACAAGGGTAGTGAAACTCTTGGAGCCTTTTGGATGTCAANTACTCGTCTGTGATCCATATGTCGAGTTGAGTGTGGACGACAAAGAGAATGGTGTGCAACAGGTTGATTTGAATTATTTGCTAAAGAAATCGGATGTCGTCAGTTTGCACTCAAGAGTGACAAAAGAAACCACTGGTTTCATCAATCGAGAAGCCNTCCAGAAAATGAAGAAAGGCGCNTACTTCATCAATACGGCTCGTGGTCCGATGGTGGATTACCAGGCTTTAACTGATGCACTTACTAGTGGTCATCTTCGGGGGGCTATGCTGGAAACTTTTGGAGTAGAACCAGTTCCTCCAGATTGGCCCTTGCTAAAACTTGATAACGTAACNGTGACACCTCATATNGCTGGNGCTTCCCTACGCACAGTAGAGTANGCTGCTGAACAGGCTGCAGAAGAAGTTCAACGGCATCTTTCCGGTAAATCNCCTCTAAATCCTTGCTGACTCGATAATGAAAGACATTGGTTTTTATGATTTATTNGTCGTTGGCGGAGGTGNNAATGGTNCTGGTGGGACCCGCGATGCTGCTGGTCGGGGATTAAAGGTTGCCCTTTGCGAAAAAGGTGACNTTGGCGAGGGAACGAGTTCTAGATCAGGCAAGTTAATTCATGGTGGGCTTCGCTACCTAGAATACTACGAATTTCGGTTGGTTCGTGAAGCACTTATTGAGCGAGAGGTGTTGCTGCGGAATGCGCCGCATGTTGTCTGGNCAATGCGTTTTGTGTTGCCACACTCCCCTANAGCAAAGACCAGCTTNNTTAATTCNATTGGGGNTATTCCTCTACGATAACCTTNGTGGAAGAGAGAAATTAGCCTCAACNAGAATGTTGAGACTTCATCAAGCTCCTGAGGGGGAATGCATCAAACAAGATTATCGGATTGCTTTTGAGTACTCCGACTGCTGGGTAGATGACTCAAGACTTGTTGTTTTGAANGCGCTCGATGCAAANGAACGAGGCGCGTCTATATTGACCAGGACCACATTTNTCGGAGCTGAGCGTAAANAAGATCATTGGCAAGTAGAGCTTCAAAACACAATTTCTGGAGAGAAATATCAATTAACCACCAAGGCAATTTTAAATACNGCAGGACCTTGGGTTAGGGACGTCATCCAAAATGTCCAGCAGCTTATANCGAAAAGGAATATACGGCTTGTCAAAGGGAGTCATATCGTTTTGAANAAATTNTGGGAAGGTAACCAGGCTTATCTTCTTCAGAACGATGATAAGCNAGTCATTTTCTGCAACCCTTACGAAGGCGACCTTTGCCTGATTGGCACGACCNATATACCATATGAAGGTAAAAGTGAAGATGTCGCAATTGATCAGTCAGAAATTGACTACCTGTTGAGAGTAATCAATCGNTACTTTAAGAAACAACTNGCACCTCATGACNTTGTCCANTCTTTTTCAGGGGTTCGGCCTCTCTACGACGACGATGNTGAAAACCCAAGTGCCGTCACTAAGGATTATGTTTTTGAATTGGATGCTCCAAATCAACGACTGCCAGTACTTTCTCTATTTGGGGGCAAAATCACTGCCTTTCGTCAGATTTCAGAACATGCTCTTGAAGAGCTAAAACCCTTCTTCCCTCAAATGAAATCTGCCTGGACAGATTCGTCACCTCTTCCTGGAGGAGACTTGCTAGGGGCAGACTTCTATTCATTCCAATTGGAACTACAAAAGGTATTTCCCTGGATAGATTCTGCTTTGGCAAAACACTACGGAAGACTTTAGGGCTCTAGATGTTTAATTTTTCTTAAAGGAATTGAAGGACTAGAGGATCTTGGAATCCACTTTGGTGGACAGTTTACGAGAGAGAAGCTCAACATTTGATAGAAAACGAATGGGCCCAAACAACGGAGGATATTCTTTCAAGACTTACAAAACACGGACTTCATTTAAGTAAACCTGAGCAGGATCACTTCTCTGATTGGCTTAGCAAAACGCAACTAAAATCCTAAAACCTAATGTTTGATTCCACATTTAAATTTTCAAAAAGTTCAGAATTTCAAAAATTTTGCGAACTCTCCGCTAATTTAGGAAGAAACCCATTATTAGTACAGGGAGCTGGAGGAAATACATCCATTAAAGAAGACAGTCTACTTTGGGTGAAAGCATCCGGCACTTGGTTATCAGAAGCGACAGAGAAAAAGACCATGGTAGCTGTGGATCTTGCCAAGTTACAGCAAGCAATGGCACAGAATGACGAGCGTGCGGAAAAACCTCAATATTTTAAAGTAGACCCAACTGAATCCCTTCGTCCATCAATTGAGACAGTGGTTCACGCCTCATTAAAAAATAGGGTTGTACTTCATGTTCATTGTGTAGAAACAATCTCTTGGGCTGTCCTTCAAAATGCTGAAAAGCTTTTAGCTACTCCTTTGGGAGGCCTTGATTGGGTTTTCATTCCTTACAGAAGGCCGGGGTTGCCGCTGGCTCGTGAGATACAATCAAAGATCACAAACAAAACGAATGTCTTGATCCTTGGAAATCATGGATTGGTCGTAGCTGCCTCTTCAATTGAAGAGGCGCATAAACTTTTATTGGAAGTACACCAAAGGCTTAGGCGCTCTAAAAGAGAAGTCAAAATCCCGAAGTCTAATTTGGCTCTTCCAGCAGAATCCAACTATCGAGATGCCGAATTCTTTGCACAAGGAATAGCCCACGACACTATTTCTCTGGAAAAGGTAGAAAAGGGTTCACTTTACCCTGACCACGTCATTTTTCTGGGTTCAGGTGTACAACTTCTGAAATCAAGTTTAACTCTAAACCAGTTTGAGCAGAATCAACATGAAAGCCTTCCTAAAGCCTTGATCGTCCCTGCTCAAGCCGTGTTGGTACACAAGCAAGCCCCTCGTGGCACCGATGAAATGTTATTGTCTCTGACAGAAGTTGCAGCTCGGTTACAACCCAACGATAGAGTTCAAAAGTTGACTTTCAATGATGAAGCAGCGCTTCTAAATTGGGATGCTGAGAAGTATCGACAGGAACTGGCTCGACGAAATGCCTCAGCTTAATCTCATTCAACAAATCCAGCTTAGATGAAATCCTCTCAAGAATCTGCCCTGGCCCTCGGAATTGACATCGGCACCTCTGGTGTACGAGCAGTTTTGATGAATTCAAAATTTGATGTACTGGCTCAGAGTTCCAGCCTCATGTCAAATTTTGGTTCAAACTACCGAAACCCCACCGTTTGGTGGAAGTCTTTAGAATCTGCTCTGGAGCAATTGCGGATAGAAGTGCATGAAAAATGGAGTCAGGTTGCTGGAATATGTGTTGATGGTACGTCGGGGACGATGTTGGCGCTCAATAACAAGTTTGAACCCATTGGTGATGCCCTGATGTACAACGACCCTGTCGAAGATCCTGTTATTCTTGAGCAGATTCGTCAGTATGCTTCAAGAGAAAGCGCTGCACATGGAGCCACTTCTG
>NYVT01000074.1:0-7601 GCA_002684675.1 Deltaproteobacteria bacterium | reverse complement strand
CGATGTTTGTTACGAAATTCACCCGGGCGAAGATCTCCAGGACTGGTAACCGCCATAAACTCCTTGTCGACCGGTCGGGTTGAATTCTGCATCCTTGACATGAAAGATCTTGATCATGTCGTGATAGATGTCGATGTGCTCCAGATAGTCCAAGGCTTGCAGGACATAGTGACTAGGATCATAAAGCATTCGACAGCGTGGATGATTTCCAGTTCTTTCCAGGAGCATTTCAAAGGTTACCCCGTCATGGAGATCTTCGCCCGGGTGAATTTCGTAACAAACATCGACTCCAGCATTCTCAAATGCATTGAGGATGGGGGTCCAACGCTTGGCCAACTCATCAAAGGCTGTCTCGACAAGTCCAGCAGGTCGCTGGGGCCAGGGATACATGTAGGGCCATGCCAATGCTCCTGAGAAGGTAGCGTGTGCAGTCAGTCCAAGGTGTTGGGAAGCCTGGGCAGCCATTAACAACTGGTTGACGGCCCACTCTTGTCTAGCTTTTGAATTACCACGAACTTCTGGTGCTGCAAACCCGTCAAATGCTTCATCATAAGCCGGATGAACAGCCACGAGTTGGCCTTGTAAGTGTGTGGAGAGTTCAGTGATTTGCAGTCCATGAGAAGTCGCGACACCTGCGACTTCGTGACAGTAGGTTTTGGAAGCAGCTGCTTTTTCCAGATCGAAGAGACGCTTGTCCCAACTCGGCACCTGAACTCCTTTGTAGCCGAGATCAGAAATCCACTGACAGATACTGTCAAAGCTGTTGAACGGTGCCTGATCGCCCGCAAACTGGGCTAGGAAGATAGCGGGACCTTTAATGGTTTTCATGAGAAACCCCACAGTTGGCGTGATGCAATTTCTTCCCAAAGGATTAAGATCCTGGGATAGGTTGAGAGGAGAAGCTCACAAGGGAGCAAACGGCCGAATCGTAGCGCTCTGGACGAAGGAAGGCAACGCCCAAATAAGTGTATATTCTACGATTTGTGATTTTTCCTCAGAAAGAGTCAAAAAATGGATCCGTTAGCCAAGTTGCTACGCCCCAAAAAACTAGAGGAAGTCTTTGGTCAGGAGCACATCTTGACCCATCAACAAGCCCTGTTACAAAAAGGGTCCTTCATCCTCTGGGGTCCACCAGGCTGTGGCAAGACCACCATCGCACGGATTGTTGGGAAGCAACCTGGCATTCGATTTTTTGCCATCTCTGCGGTCTATGACGGTGTTGCAGAGTTACGAAAAGTTTTTCGTCAGGCCGAGGAAGTATCCTTACTCACTTCAAAATCGATCCTCTTCGTTGACGAAATTCATCGTTTCAATCGAGGCCAGCAAGATGCGCTACTTTCCGCGATTGAGGAAGGACTACTCCGGTTGATCGGAGCCACAACAGAGAACCCCTCGTTCTCATTGAATGCCGCCTTGCTCTCACGTACTCAGGTACTTACTCTGAAGCCACTGAACAAGGACGCGCTTAACTCCATGCTAAACCGGGCTGCAGATTACAAGAAAAAACCACTTCCAATCGAAGCTAACGCCCGTGAAAAGTTGCTGCAACTAGCTGANGGGGATGGGCGTTACTTACTAAATTTGGCAGAAATCCTCTATGATCAGCCGGNAACCACAAAGTTCAATACAGAACAAATGTTGGA
This sequence comes from Deltaproteobacteria bacterium, assembly GCA_002684675.1. GTDB lineage: Bacteria > SAR324 > SAR324 > SAR324 > NAC60-12 > JCVI-SCAAA005. The sequence goes on along the minus strand of NYVT01000074.1, from coordinate 5,958 downwards.
GCTGGTGCGGTATCGGGCGCCACAGTATGATCGAACTGGGGACCAGCACTATAATCTGATCTCAGCGCTACATAAATCTCTACGAGCCTCTGACTGTGATGCCGCTCTCTATTGGCTAGCGAGAATGATGACAGGAGGCGAGGATAAANCTTATATCCTGNGACGCTTGNCAAGGATGGCGGTCGAGGATGTTGGCCTAGCAGCCCCTGANGCAATGGGGCGNGCCTTGGAAGCTTGGAATTGTTATGAGAGATTAGGTAGCCCTGAAGGAGATCTAGCCTTGGTGCAACTTACAATTTTCCTGGCTACAGCTCCAAAATCTAACGCTGCCTATCTTGCTTGGAAACAGGCTCTGCAACTAGCTCAGCANTATGGTTCGCTGATGCCACCCAAGCACATTTTNAATGCTCCAACGAAATTGATGCTTGAGGAAGGATACGGTCTAGGCTACCAGTACGATCACGATGATCCAGATGGGTTTTCGGGACAGAATTGCTTTCCGGATGANATTCCTCGTAAAACACTCTATGAGCCTGTGGAGCGAGGATNTGAAAGAGAGATTATTAAACGCCTAACNTACTGGCAAAGGCTGCGTGAACGCAAAGAAAATCAGGAATGAAACTTGTTCTGGATACGATTTTTGTNNTTGATTAAATAAGCATCAAAACAATNTGAAGAATTCGCCATGACAGTTGAAGTCGGAGTGATNATGGGCAGCAAATCTGACTGGGAGACCATGCGGCACGCCTGTGAAGCTCTCACAAAGTTTGATGTGCAATTTGAAAAACGTATTGTATCAGCTCATCGCACACCTCAATTGATGANTGAATACGCGAATCAAGCTGCNAAAAAAAGCCTTAGGGTTATCATTGCTGGAGCTGGAGGAGCTGCACATTTGCCGGGAATGATTGCAGCCCAAACCCTNGTTCCCGTGATCGGAGTTCCTGTCAAATCTTCATCATTGAGCGGATTAGACTCACTTCTGTCGATTGTACANATGCCCCGTGGAGTTCCTGTCGCCACTGTTGCCATTGGTGAGGCAGGTGCATTCAACGCTGGTTTGCTCGCTGTCCAAATGCTCGCCGTCTACAATCAAGGTCTGTGCGCTCGCTTGGAGGACTGGCGGAACCAAACCCGTGACACTGTTCTGGCGACCAAATTACCATGATGGGTCCAACCATCGGACTACTGGGTGGTGGTCAACTTGGACAAATGCTGATTCTGGCGGGCCTACCTCTNGGGCTACGCTTTGTCGTTTGGGATCCAGACCCCGGAAGTCCAGCCGGTAAGCTTTCTACCAGACATTTTTGCGTGCCTTACGATTCAAGTGAAATACTCGAGGAATTCGCTAGGCTTTCTNACTTAGTCACCTATGAATTCGANAATATTCCTCATCCTTTGGTCGCAGAATTAGAGCAGAAGGTTTCTTTNCCACAGGGCAGTTACTTGCTATCAATCTGCCAGCATCGCATTCGTGAGAAGCAAACTCTGCAACAGCTTTCAATTGCAACAGNTCCCTTTCAGAGTATTGATTCTAGTAGNGCANTAGAAGAATGCCTCCAAAAATGGAAGGCTCCTGTTCTGCTAAAGACATGTATGGGTGGCTATGATGGCAAGGGCCAAAGGAAGGTGGACAAAGCAGCTGATGCAAAGGCTGCTTTTCAGGACCTACAAGGCGACCAACAAGAGTTGATTGCTGAAGGTTGGATACCCTTTGAGCGAGAGATCTCTGTACTTGTTGCTCGATCCACTGAGGGTGAAATTCNTTGTTTTCCAGTTGTGGAAAATGTTCACGAGGCCGGGATCCTGGCAAGCTCACTGGTGCCGGCTCGGATTAGCGTAGACTTGAATCGAAAAGCACGGAACATTGCAATTCTAATCGCACAAGGGTTGCAGCTACACGGCATGCTTGCCATTGAAATGTTCGTGATGCCAGANGGCCAATTGTTGGTCAATGAACTCGCTCCAAGACCNCATAATTCTGGGCATTACACTCAGGANGGCACCAATATTTGCCAATTTGAACAACACCTCCGAGCTATATGTGGATGGCCTCTGAGAGAACCAAAGTTACACTCTCCAACTGTTATGTTGAACCTGCTTGGCGAGCACATTCCAGCGCTTGAATCCTGGCATATTAGTCTCCCAGCNGAGGCCCATTTGCACTGGTATGGAAAAGCCGAAGCGCGACCNGGACGCAAAATGGCTCACCTCAACATTTGTGGAGCGTCCTTGGAGGAAGCATTGGAAGACTTAGAGAGGTGGAATCTCCGCTCTACTCCGAAGGGAGTTCACACCTGATAAAGACCTTGACTTCCCAAACAAACTTCAACGGAATGGATGNGATAGCATTCTACCCAGACACCCAAAATTTTCGGGTTCTNCCGGACTTTTACTCAGCGTATTGAGGTTCCATGTCAGCTTCTGGCTCTTTTCCATCCAATCCCAGCAACAGCATCATTGTAAGGCTTAAGATNGCTAACAAGATCGGCATGTTGGCCAAGATTACTAACATCATCTCAGCAATGGGTGGCAATCTGGATGCGATCGATATCGTCAGACCAACCTCCGAGGCTCTGGTGCGGGACATCAGCATTTTTACCCACAGTGAAGATCACGGCTTAAAAATTGTGGAAGCNCTCAAGCAATTGGATANCGTAGAATTTATTCGATTCTACGATCGAACGTTTCTCGTTCATGAGGGTGGGAAACTNTCAGTTGAGAGTCGATTACCACTGAAGTCACGCAACGATTTGTCTCTTGCTTACACTCCAGGAGTCGCACGTGTTTGCATGGCCCTAAACCGCAATCCAGAGGACACTTACCGTTACACCATNAAGGGGAATTGTGTTGCAGTCGTAACNGATGGGACCGCAGTGCTTGGACTCGGAAACATCGGCCCAAAAGCTGCGATGCCNGTGATGGAAGGCAAAGCGATGCTTTTTAAGGAATTTGCAGGAATCGACGCNTGGCCCATCTGCCTGGACACTCAAGATACCGAGGAAATCATCCNGATTGTCAAAGCGATGGCCCCTGGTCTTGGAGGAGTNAACTTGGANGACATCGCGGCTCCTCGCTGCTTCGAAATCGAAAAGCGACTCAAGGAAGAATTGGATATTCCTGTATTCCACGATGATCAACACGGGACTGCTGTAGTCACAACNGCAGCCTTGATCAATGCCCTAAAGTTAGTGGGCAAAAAAGCAGAAAGCCTCAAAGTAGTGGTTTCAGGTGCAGGAGCAGCTGGTACAGCTTGCACAAAAATGATGATGCTGATGGGAATCACCAATATTGTTTGTTGCGACAGCAAAGGGGCCTTACACAATGGACGNACAAACCTCAATTCTGACAAACAGTGGCTTGTTGATTACACCAACCCCGATGGGGAGNCTGGATCTTTGAAAGATGTGATTCGTGGAGCAGACGTATTTGTCGGAGTATCGCAACCCAATCTGCTGGACGAACAGGATCTACAGAACATGNCAACAGACCCCATTGTCTTTGCGATGGCTAATCCTGATCCNGAAATCATGCCGGAAATTGCCCAACCCTACGTGGCTGTGATGGCNACTGGTCGCAGTGACTATCCGAATCAGATCAACAATGTCCTCTGTTTCCCTGGCATCTTTCGTGGTGCGATTGACTCCCGNTCATCAATTATCAACGAAGAGATGAAGATGGCAGCAGCCGAAGCAATCGCTTATAGTATTGACGATAATCACTTGGCTCCTGACTATATCATTCCAAGTGTCTTTGATCAGACCGTTGTACCCGCAGTCTCTGAAGCTGTTCAACTGGCTGCGATCGATACCAGAGTCGCTCGCCGAAAAAAAATTGTTAGGATGNCTCCTAGCAGCTCAAAACAAGACGGAGAATGAACGGCTGTCATGCACTAACTGATAAAGTCTATCAGAGTCTCATTCAACCACTGCTCTTCAGACAGGACCCCGAAGAGATCCATGAATTGACTCTGAATTGGCTCGAGAAGGCAGAGCGTTTTGGAAGTCCGCGGCTTTNCAAACTCTTCTATCCTCCAGTTCCAGACNTACATCGCCTAAAAATAGAGTGCTTTGGTCTGAAATTTNCTAATCCTGTTGGTATCGCAGCGGGGCTCGATAAAAACGCCAAAATATACAACTCACTTCTTTCCTTCGGCTTTGGCTTTGTGGAATGTGGGACCATCACGCCTCGCCCCCAGCCTGGAAATGAGAGGCCCCGAGTCTTCCGACTATTGGAAGATGAGGCACTGATCAACCGTCTGGGTTTCAACAACCAAGGTAAGGATGCCTTGCTCCAGCGTCTACATCAAAGACCAAAGCAAGGCATTGTTGGAATCAATCTTGGCAAGAACAAAGATACTCCTAACGAAAAAGCTGCCGAGGATTACCAACGACTCCTAACTGCTGTGTGGCACAATGCCAGTTACGTTGTAATCAACATCAGCTCGCCCAATACCCCAAATCTCCGTNAATTGCAGGGNAAANNTTCTCTCCAACGACTACTGGATTACTTGTTTCAGACTGCCCATGAGTTACAGTTACAACATNNTCGGCAGCTCCCAATCTTACTTAAAATTGCTCCNGATCTCAGTGATGAAGCACTNCACGATCTCCTGGATGTCGTCCATCAATTTCCTCTAGCTGGCGTAATCGCCACCAACACGACTCTTGAACGCAATCAATTACGTTCTTCTCATGCGCAACAAACAGGAGGATTAAGTGGACGCCCNCTACAAAACTTGTCGACTCAAATTCTCTCGAAGCTCTATCGAGAACTTCAAGGGAAACCTCCACTGATTGGTGTTGGTGGAGTCACAGATGGCAAAAGTGCATANGANAAAATCAAAGCNGGAGCTACTCTGCTGCAAGTCTACACAGGGCTTGTTTATCACGGCCCTGGTCTAGCCAATCGAATCTGCAGGGAANTGCTAGCATATCTGGATAAGGACGGTTACTCACACCTTTCGGATGCAATTGGAGCGGATCATCGCTTGTAGCNACTNCCAATTTCTAAAAAATCTGATTGCTCTTTTAATCAAATACTGTACNGCTANATTTATGTGCTGGGTGCCGCATTTGCGGAGAATAGGGAATCCGGTGAAATCCCGGAGCTGTCCTCGCAACTGTGAAGGGTGTATCTCACAACCATTAGCCACTGCAAAAGCGGGAAGGCGTTGTGAACTTGCCCTGAGCCAGGAGACCTGCCCATCACATGTTCAGAATCAGGCGAGGAACCTGAGAGACTGACGATTTCTAGCCGATTAGCAGAACAACCACGTTTGATTGTTCCCCTGTCCGTCCTATCGTCCCAATCTCTCATCTTCCTGTCTTCGTTATTCTCCAGATAAAGGTAACGCGTTTGCGGATTCTGGTCACTGGTGGTGTTAAGAGTGGCAAGTCGCGCTTGGCCGAAAAGCTTGTACTCTCGCTCACCAACGAAGAACAACCAATCTACCTGGCAACGACTGAATTCACAGAAGATCCAGAACTACAACAACGCATTGCTCTTCACCAACAACAGCGAGTGGCCCGTTTTGTCACTATTGAAGAAGGCCTTTGGTTACATCAGAAACTCCCAAAGGAGCCTCGGATCGTGTTGATTGAGTGTCTGACTATGTGGCTGAACAATCTGCTGCACCATGGCCATGATGAAGAGTGGACCTTCTCAGAACTGGGGGCTCTCTGGGATAGCCCTCATCAATTTGTTCTAGTTTTGAATGAAGTAGGCTTGGGAATCGTACCCACCAATCCGCTAGCCAGGCGCTTTGCTGATCTCTCTGGAAGAGTAGGCCAATGGTTGGGGGAACATTGTGATCATGTTTTCTTTTGTACGGCTGGTCTTCCACTACAACTCAAGTGAATGAATAAGAATGTTAAAGGGAATGGATGATTTTGGGCTGGTGATCGCAGGGCACGGTAGCCGAGATGCTGATGGTACTAGGGAATTTGAAGAAGCCCT
>NYVT01000073.1:0-7430 GCA_002684675.1 Deltaproteobacteria bacterium | reverse complement strand
TCTATTTAGAGCCAAATCAGAGAAAGGAATTACTCTTCTAGTTTAGACTCGATTCTCAGATTCGTTGAACAGGCGAACTGTGTTAGAATGTATAGCAAGATCTACAGATTGTTTGAATTCAAAACTATACTTGGCCATTATGCCAAATCTTGAAACATCTTCACTATATGGGTGCTGTAGGTTAACGATTGTGTAGGATTCCAGTAGTTCAAAATTCAAAACAAGAGATTTAAAGGAATCTCCGTTTGCAGCTTCCAGCAATTGAAAGTCTTCTGTTCTGACGCCAGCTAGAAGATTCATTGGTAACTTACAATCCTTTCAATCTTCACTTTCAGATCAAGGTTGGGAATTTGCCGATGCTTGGATGAGGTGTCAAAAGAAGCAGGGAAGAAATGTATTTGAGGGGAAAGATTTGGATTGGCTGATCAATAAATTTATTTTTTCCAAAAGATATAACTCGGAATCTTTGCAACTATAATTATCTGCTAGATTTGCATTATTGCAATATGATTGGCTAGGAAATATCAGACAGTTAGAGAACGTCCTAGAGCTTGCTCAAATCCTAGGAGAAGAAACTGTTTCTTTACCAGATCTTCCTGAAGAAATTCGTTTTAGTACTTTAGAAAATGATGCTAATCAGTCATTTTTCAAAAATATTATTGAAGAATTTGATTGGAATATTACTGCAGTTGCATCTTACTTAGAATGTGATAGAAAAACTGTTTATCATCGTATCAAAAAAGTAGGAATTTTGATTCAGTGTGAGATTGCGAATTAATAATTTTTATCATCTCTTTTTAATACTCAAGAATTTGTACTTTTAACTAGATTTTATTATCTGTAACTAGCTCAATCAATCACTAACTTGGTTTTTGTCTTAGAATGTCTCTCACTCCTAATGACCCTCGTCTGCTTACACCAGGCCCCCTGACGACATCTCATGAAACCAAAGCAGCTATGCTGCATGACTGGGGTTCGAGAGATGCTTCCTTTCTGGAAGCCAACGCTCGAGTACGACAGAAACTCCTAGAAATTGCTGGAGCTACTTCTACCCATGTTTGTGTCCCCCTACAGGGTAGTGGGACTTTTGTGGTAGAGGCTACGTTGGGAACCTTGATTCCACGATCTGGCAAGGCCTTGGTACTGGTCAATGGAGCCTACGGTCAGCGTATGACCAAGATGCTTGGCTACATGCAGAGGTCTTTAGTGGTCCAGGAAACACCTGAAGATTCGCCACCGGATTTAGAGACCCTGCAGCAGGCACTTGTCAAAGATCCTTCGATCACACATGTGCTAGCTGTTCATTGTGAGACGACCTCAGGAATCCTCAATCCGGTGGAACAGGTTGCTGAGATAGTTGCCCAGCACAAACGCTCACTGATCATTGATGCGATGAGTGCATTCGGAGCCATTCCTTTAGATGCGGAGCAAGTACAGTTTGATGCTGTGATGGCTTCTTCCAATAAGTGTCTTGAGGGTGTGCCGGGAATGGGATTCGCGATCCTTCGTCAGGGAGTTCTGGAACAATGTAAGGGCAATGCACATTCGCTGAGCTTGGATTTGTACGATCAGTGGCAGGTTATGGAGGCTAGCTCCCAGTGGCGCTTTACCCCACCAACACATGTTTTGATTGCCTTTGACAAGGCGATTGAACAATTTGGTAAAGAAGGAAGTGTAGCAGGGCGCAACGCACGCTATTCGGAGAACTGCCACACACTCGTTGCTGGGATGTCAGAACTGGGTTTCGAGCCTCTGTTACCTTCCGAGCGGCAAGCACCAATCATTGTCACTTTCCGGATGCCTGCTGATCCTGCCTTTGACTTCCAAACCTTTTATGATCGAGTCAAGGAACGGGGATATATACTATACCCTGGCAAACTGACATTTACTCCTAGTTTCCGAGTGGGCTGCATTGGGTACCTCTGGCCGGCAGATATGCAGGCTGCAGTAGATGCGATGAAAGCTGTTCTTGTAGAAATGGGTGTTGCCAGTGGCAAGCCTGTTTGAAGTATTCAATTTGTAAAAATGACTCCAATGAATTCACCACTTACTGTAAACAGTAGAGAATACGCTTGGCCTCGGCAACCTCTGGTGGCTGTCTGTATTGATGGGTCCCAACCAGAGTACATCGAAGAAGCAATCGCAGGGGGCTATATGCCCTTCACGGAAAAAATGCTGGAGTCTGGTACCGACTTGCGTGGACACAGTATTGTCCCTAGCTTCACAAATCCAAACAATCTGTCGATTGTTACGGGGGTCCCACCGAAGGTTCACGGGATTTCTGGAAACTTCTTTCTGGATCCTGAATCTGGCCAGGAAGTGATGATGAATGACCCAAAGTTCCTGCGCGCTGGGACACTCTTTCAAGCTTTCCACGAGGCAGGTGCCAAGGTTGTGATTGTGACGGCAAAGGATAAGCTACGCCGATTACTAGGTCATGGATTGGACTACGCTTCTGGAAGAGCAATCTGCTTCTCCTCGGAAAAAGCAAATGAGACGACACTTGCTGAGAATGGTATCGAGAATGCCCATGGTATGGTGGGCAAACCGATTCCTAGTGTCTATTCTGCAGAGTTGTCAGAGTTTGTCTTTGCTGCAGGGGTCAAGCTGATGCACTCCTTTTGGCCCGACCTGATGTATCTCTCCACCACTGATTACATTCAGCACAAGCACGCACCCGGCACATCGGTAGCCAATCAGTTCTACGCGATGATGGATCGCTATTGGGAAGAACTTCACGCACAGGGAGCGACCTTGGCGTTGACTGCCGACCACGGCATGAATGCTAAGTTCAATCAGGCGGGTGAACCGGATGTGCTCTACCTGCAATCCCTGCTCGATGAGTGGCTTGGTGCAGAAAAAGCCCGAGTAATCCTGCCAATCACCGATCCCTACGTAGTCCATCATGGCGCATTGGGCTCTTTTGCTACGGTGTACCTCTCTGATAAGACAAAAGCCCAGGAGTTTGCTGGGCGCTTAGCCGAAGTTGAAGGAGTCGAGGCTGCTTATACAAACAAGGAAGGATGTGTGACTTTTGATTTGCCGAATGATCGCCTTGGTGATCTGATTGTCGTTTCCACCATGAACAAGGTCTTGGGAACAACACCTGAACGTCATGATCTGAGCAAACTCAAGGAACCACTCCGCTCACACGGTGGTGTTTGTGATCGCCAAGTTCCACTTGTCTTCAGTCAGCAAGTGGAGGTAACAGGAGATTTGCTTCATAATTACGATCTCTTCGACCTTGCTCTAAATCACGCATCCTAGCTCATGAACACTTCATGTCCGCAGCACAACGCAATGAGACGATGGGCATCGGTGGCCAGAAGATTTCAGGTGATGCTGGATCGTTAGAAGTTTTCAATCCTTACAACAATGAAGTCGTGGGCACGGTTCCCCGTGCTTCTCGGGGGCAGGTTCAGCAGGCGCTACAGATTGCCAAGGAATTTAAACCCAAGTTGACTCGCTATGAGCGTCAGCAAATTCTGACCAAGACAGCGCATCTGTTGGTAGCACGGCGGGATGAAATTTCAGACCTGATTACAGTAGAGGCGGGACTTTCAAAGAAGGATTCCCTGTACGAAGTGGAGCGCGCCTTCGATGTCTTTAGTCTCGCAAGCCAACTCTGCATCCTAGATGATGGCCAGATCTTCTCCTGTGACCTGACACCACGTGGTCAGAAGCGAAAAATCTTCACCCAGCGAGAGCCACTGAAGGGGGTGATTAGTGCTATCACCCCCTTCAACCATCCGTTGAACATCGTGGCCCACAAGATTGCGCCCAGCATTGCCACCAACAATCGAATGGTCTGCAAACCGACAGAACTGACTCCCCTGACTGCACTGCTACTGGCCGATGTACTCTACAAAGCTGATCTGCCCCCAGCAATGTTCCAGGTGGTTACCGGGAGACCTGAAGACATTGGTGATGAGATAATCTGTAACCCACTCATTGATCTAGTCACATCCACCGGCAGTGTTCGAGTCGGGAAAATGATTGCTGAGAAGGCCGGTTATCGCCGAATCGTGTTAGAACTGGGTGGCAACTCTCCCCTGATCGTTATGGAAGATGCTGACTTAGACCGTGCAGCGACCCTCGCTTTTGAAGGAGCTACCAAAAATTCAGGGCAGCGTTGTACCGCGGTGAAAAGAATCCTGGTGATTGATTCGATTGCCAATGACTTTGTGAAGCTGGTAACCGAGAAAGCCAAGAAGCTCANATACGGNGACCCAATGAATNCACAGACGGATGTGGGAACCGTGATCAACGAGCAGTCAGCCATTTTGTTTCAGCGTCGAGTGGAAGANGCAGTCGCCACAGGTGCCAAGTTGTTGTACGGAAACAATCGTCAGGGAGCGGTATTCCCTCCCACGGTTGTTGATCATGTCCCTTGGGACTGTGAACTAGTTATGCAGGAAACCTTTGGGCCTGTGATTCCCATCATTCGGATTCAGGACATTGACGAAGCAATTCAGGTGGCAAATGGGANGGCTTTTGGTCTTTCATCAGNAGTCTGCACAAATCGATTGGACTATATCACCCACTTCATTGCGGAACTCAATCATGGAGCTGTCAATATTTGGGAGGTCCCTGGCTATCGCATTGAAATGTCGCCATTNGGAGGTGTCAAAGACTCTGGATTGGGCTACAAGGAGGGGGTGATTGAGGCNATGAAAAGCTACACGAACCTGAAGACTTTCTCGATGCCCTGGGTTATGTAGTCTCTGTTCCAACCAAGTTTCCTGGTTATAGTTACTNAACGTTTTTTGGAGAAAAAAAATGAGTATGAGAGATCGCATCTGATCCAGATTCCCGTGTTCCACTAGAAGAATTGTTGAAGGTCTTCCCCGGAGGCTTTAANGCAATTTCCAACATCGTTGAACGGCGCAGTACCTTGGAATCAGTGCTTCAGACGATGGTNGCCGANATACCTCCGAATGAAAACGTGGTCACGGAGGATCGTGAGATTCCAGGGCTAGAGGATGCACCTCCAGTAGGCGTGAGAGTCTATCGTCCAAAAGCTACTTCGGGCACTTTACCAGGTATCTTCTTCATTCATGGTGGTGGTATGATCATGGGNTCCGTAGAGGGAGAGAACCTAAANGCTACCGAGCTTTGCGAAGCAATCCAGGCAGTNGTGGTTTCAGTAGAATATCGACTGGCTCCTGAACACCCACACCCAGCTCCTGTGCAGGACTGTTATTCNGCACTCAAGTGGATGGCACAGAATGCAGACGAATTAGCTTTTGATTNGGATCGACTGGCTGTGGTTGGTGGCAGTGCAGGGGGNGGTCTCACGATNGCCACCACGATGATGGCCCGGGATAAGGGATTCCCTCGAATTNGCTTTCAGATGCCACTGTACCCAATGATTGATGATCGGAATGAGACTCTTTCCAGTTACGAGATNATGGACGTGGGAGTCTGGGATCGTAAAGGGAATGTCGAGGCTTGGCAATGGTATCTGGGAGGGAATCCAGCAGATGATTACGCTGCACCTGCACGAGCTGAAAACCTTGCTGGCTTACCACCAACCTTCATTGATGTTGGCGAACTGGATCTCTTTCGGGATGAGGACATTCAGTTTGCAGCTCGATTGATCCAGGCCGGTGTTCCAACTGAACTTCATGTGTATCCTGGCGCCTATCATGCCTCTGAGGTGTTTGCTCCTGAAGCTGCGCTGAGCAAGAGTATCCTAGCTCGTAGGACAGAGGCCTTACTACGTGTGCTGAAGTCCTGAGTCAGCCTCTCAGNAATTAATTCTTACCGATTTTATAGAGCTGCTGCTCCACTACTNCAAAATTTGGATTGCAGCAGNTGCGGGCCCTCCCAATNAAATTTCTCCTGAAAATTTATAGGTATATCGATGAGTCATTGCAGCAAGCGAAAGGTTTTAGTGACTGGAGGCAGNAGTGGGATCGGAGCTGCGATTGCCCAATTATTTGTGGCAAACGGAGATCTAGTAATTGCAACAGGGGNAACNAAGGAGGAGGTGGAACGTGCTCAGGCTCAGTCAGGATCAAATGAAATCAGCTTTCAGGAATTGGATGTNCGGGATGGGAGTGCTGTTCAAGCCTGTATTGATGAGATTGATTCATTAGATGTACTAGTCAACTGTGCCGGAGTGATTCGCCGTAACGCGGAGCATGAGCCAGAGGTTTTTGCAGACGTGATTGATATCAACCTCAATGGTAGCATGAGAGTTTGTACTGCGGCTCGAGAGAAGCTGAAGCAACGCAATGGTTGCATTATCAACACTGCATCGATGCTCAGTTTTTTTGGTGGGGGCTTGGTACCAGGATATAGCGCGAGCAAGGGAGGAATTGCTCAATTGACTAAGAGCTTGGCAATTGCGTATGCNCNTGATGGAATCCGAGNCAATGCAGTGGCTCCCGGTTGGATCGCCACACAGTTCACCCAGGCTCTGCAGGACGATTCTCAGCGCTCAGAAGCCATCCTCTCGCGGACACCATTGGGTCGCTGGGGAGAGCCAGAAGACGTCGCAGGGCCGGTCTTGTTTTTGGCCAGTGACGCAGCTCGCTTTGTTACTGGAGTGGTGCTGCCTGTGGACGGTGGCTATCTGATTACCTGATCCAATTCCCATTTGGAGTGATNGTGATGACAAAAAGAAACCCCCTTGTTTCTGAAAAATGGCAACCTTATCGACACCCAATGCCCAAGGAATCTCCACCTGAGTTAGTGATTTCAAGCGTGATTCCAAGTGATGANAAGGTTTGGGTTCCTTTGGAAGAGAACGTTTGGTTCAGACCACTCTGTTTATCTGCGGCCCAAGGCTACTGGATGAACCTTCTGCGTGTTCGCAAGGCGGGTGTGCTTTCCCGCCATCGTCATCCTCAACCAGTTCATGGTTATGTGCTGAAAGGCCGTTGGCGTTACCTGGAACACGACTGGGTTGCGGAAGAAGGAGGTTATGTCTACGAGGCGCCTGGAGAAACACACACACTAGTGGTCGATCCAGATGTGGAGGAGATGATTACTCTCTTTCAGGTCAATGGAGCAATGATTTACTGTGACCCTGATGGAAACAGTACGGGATTTGACGACGTCTTCACCCGGATCGCCAAGTGTCGCGAACACTATATTAAAGTTGGCTTAGGCGAAGAATATGTTGAGCAGTTTATTCGTTGAGGGCCAGTGAGTAGCTAGGGGAATAGATTGAAAAAAATAAATTCAGTAAATTAAAAAATTTATTTCATAAAATAAAGAGAATATAACCCTAATTTAATTAACCTGTTGGTGATATATGAATAAAAATAAAATGCTATGTTTCTACTCTATATTATTACTGGTTTTATCAAGTTGTAGTGGAAGAGATAGTTCAATCAATAATGACAACAATACTGTGAAAGACAATTCTACAATTACTTTAAATGATAGTGATTTGGGAGAAAATAGTAACGGTGAAAATA
>NYVT01000072.1:0-48077 GCA_002684675.1 Deltaproteobacteria bacterium | reverse complement strand
TAAATATTTCATTTTCATGAATTTTTTCGTTTTTTTTTAAATTAAATCTATCAATACCTGTTTCTATCTCTTAATATTAATAACACACACAAGCATTTATACTCTTCTGTTCATTCTCTATTTTTTTACCTAATTTTACCTGCCGTCTTTTTTGTTCTTTACTCATAATATTCTTCTCAATCTGTTCTTCTCAATTCACTTAATTTTTTCCAATATATTCTTCTAAATATTTGATGCTTTTTTGTAAATTAAAATATCCTTTTCGTACTATCTATTTCCTAATTCTCAATCCTTTCTTCTTACTTGCAAATATTTTTCTGCACCCTCTTTTGCAGTAATTTTAAGAAATGTTTTTCCCTGTCTCAAGTTTGCGTAAGAATCTAGATTAGTATTCTTAGCCAATTCTACTGCTGTTGCTCTACTTGTAATCTTTAGATTTCTTCTTACATAGCACTTCTCTTTAGCATGTCTCATTCAAAAATGCCAATATTCACCTTGCTTGTATATGCAGGCATCATCAAATATAGCTATTTCATTTGCACCAAAGCTCTTTTTCTTTAGTGCTGTTGCACCTCAAAATTTTCAAAATTCAGTAGCTACTCTTTTGTGTGAATTTTTGTGCAAGTCCAACAACTTTTCTAAAAAATTCAACTTTGACTGAAATTGTGTGAGTTTTGTGAATTTATTTTATTTAATAATATTAATGTTTAATCTTTCATAAATTGTATTGGCTACACAAATAAAAGATTTAACCCACTAAAGTCAATTGTTACCACTCTGCTTTACATGCATGATGCATGATTCATAGAGCTAAGAATAGGAAGAATTCTCTCTGCTCAACGACGCTTTACCTGTAAATAAAAATGAAGGAACAGATTCAAGAGTTGCTAAACGACCTTCGCTCCTGGCGCTTCTGGCACACCTTGCTGATGATGGTAATCGGCTGTGCCATCTTTGGTACTGTTGTTAACGCAATTCTCGTCCCCCAGAATTATTTCGCAGGGGGTGCAACTGGGCTAGCCCTGCTGATTTATTCGCTTACTGACAAAATATCTTTGGGAATTATATATGCCTTGATCAACATTCCAATCTTCATTGTTGGCTTCCGAGAGTTTTCCCTGCGCTATATCGTCCTGAGTCTCTGCGGAATGCTGATCTACTCTCTGGCCCTAGAGTGGGTTCATGTCCCCATTGAAGCGAAGGACCCCTTGACTGCTGCAATCTTGGCAGGTGTTCTGAGTGGGATAGGAGCCGGACTCTATTTGCGACTTGGTGGCTCAATTGGAGGAATGGATATTCTTGGCACTGTTCTGAAAAAACGTTTCGCTATTCCAATTGGTACAACCTTCAATGTAATCAATCTAACCGTCCTGGGCACCAATGCAGTGCTCTACAATCTGGACATTGCACTCTACACCGGAATTTACATGTTTGTATTTTCCTGGGTCATGCAGCGCGTGCTGACGGGTTTTTCACAGCGCAAATCTATCTTCATCATCACAGAACATCCTGAAGAGGTTGTGCACCAGGCCATTCGAAAAATTGACCGAGGAGCCACCTACTTCCTAGCTGAGGGATCCCATTTTCACACTCCGAAAAGAGTTGTTTACACTGTAATCAATTTATTGGAACTTGGGCGTCTCAAGCAACACCTCTTCGAAACAGATCCCGATGCCTTCATTGTGGTGAACGATACTGCAGAAGTGATTGGGACTCGCTTCCTTACCTGGGAAGATGAGGGTTTCAAACGTCGTCCTTAAAAGACACCACCAATCACAATCCTCTAAAAAGTAGCCTGCCACCCATCTCAGATAGAATAAAATGGCTAAAATCGTAAAAGATCTGGCCACTCATGTTCCGATTTAGCCACCTGCCAATCAATACACCTGTCAGAATCGCTAGCATCAGCCACAAAGAGATCTGATCACCTCTCCTGAAGATACCGGTTGCCATGTGGAAAAGGGTTTTAGCGATGTTGAAGATGCTAAAATCTCAACATCATCAGTGGAGGTCATACCGTACCCAGAGAAGATAAATAGTAACTTTAAAGCATTGGAATCCTGTATTCTTATTCTTGATCAAGAATCCTAAGATTGGACTGCTATACTACGCGAAAAAAAATAGTTTTTAGAATCGAAACCACTATNTATNAAAAAATATATTTTTATTATAAATTAATAATTTTATAATATTTATATAAACAATAACAGTTATATATAAAAAATTTTCATAAAAATATTAATTTTATTTTGACAATAATTTCATTATTTTGTAACTTTAAAGTCACTAAACAACAAAACAACTCCAAACTACTTCAGGAATATTCTCCTCAAGAAGAGTTGAACCACCAACTTGTAACAAGAAAATCAAATGAAAACAGCATTTACAGTCTTCCTACTGGGCCTGGCAGTAATTGGATATGTGGTCCCAAGCAAAGGTTTTCAGGTTAACCCTTGCGCAGTCACTGAAAAGAAAGTCGTCAGCCAGCTTAAACGTACAGACAAAGCGGCTTTCTTTAAGCTAGAGGTCGATGCACGCTTACAGGGATACTGGCTTGGAGATGGTACAGTTACTAGTAGGGGAGTAGAGATACGCAATCCAAGTTTACCCCCACAACTGAGTTGTACTGTCTATTTCTGGGAGTTTGCCTGGAACAAATATCGACCGGAGATGATCTGAGCCCGATAGCAAAATAAAAAATTAAAATTTTATTAGTCTGACAAATTTTGAAGAGGAAACATGAGCAGTCTACTAAACAGTGTTAATAGAGTCGAATATCTTTTAGAAAATCAGTATATTGGTCAGTCACCTGCCGCGTTGTTGGCGGATATCATTCATTACACTGAAAACCAAGAAGGGCTGGACTTTGACAGCGTCCTCCGCCAAGCAAGAAGCATTGCGGTCCGGGAGCGTGTTGCAATCATTAATCGTTTTGGAGAAATGATTTATAACCCTACTCCACAAGAACGCCGTCGTAGCCGACGCATGGTTGAATTTTCTGTGGCTAGCTAAAACAAATCGAAATCGCTCTCTAATCCCATCTCCTCTGAGAGCAATCTTAATTTTCACACAACCTCCTGATCCCCTCTCACTTCCTTTGCCTGTAAACTCTGTTCTGATCAAAACATCTAAAGCATCTTTATGACGCTGGTTTAAACCTTCTAACTTTCAGACATCTAAGGCAGAACTTCCATTGGCTTTTAATACTCACAGCTTAGATGCACGGGCTTTTGGAGTGAATTCCAAAGAGCAGCCAGCGTAATGTAGGCAAGCTCCCAACCAAATCAATGAACCATCCAAACCAGCTAATCGAAGAGCAGAAGCGGTGACAGTGCCAACTCCAAGATCAGTGATCAGGCTGTAAACCACTCCATACCATCTCACGAACTTTACCATCTGAGGATACATCCGACCAAAAACCAGTCTGGTAACGCGCATTCAAAGGAACTTCATCAGATCCTGCCGGATAGACTTTCCCCCTTGTAATCTTGATTTACTGTTAGAACAACTTCGTGGTAGCCAATCACTGCCATCTGATACATACCCTCAGAGGTATTATTCCCTAGCAGATCATTCGGATCCAGTTCCAATTCTACAACTGGACANCCCCAATCCTCAGTAAGAAGANGCACGATCTTCTGAGCTGCTTCAGGCTTTCCAAGATTCAGCAATTGCCCCTGTTCGTTGTACTTCAAGACAACATTTTGAGCTGCACTGAGGGTTTGTGGCGAATCGTATCCATCCCGAATCTTGTAGAGCGCAAAGCTAGCTCCTAAGACAAACAGAATTTCCAGCACAACTATCAATTTCCTTAGCTGGTTAAAGTGCGTCATTTGAAACTCCTTGGATTCTGTTACATGATTCGCAGGCTCTGGAGTCTTGCTTTGAGATGGATATATGGGCAGGAAGAATGGATTTGATTGGTGAGTGTCAAATCTAGAGNAAAATTTAACGAATCAGGCATNAATTTTCTGGAGATTTTTCTAGCCTTANAAGNATGCATCCACTAAAACTGTTCCCAAAGTACTTCTTTACCAAAAAGTCACAGCGCATTCGCTGAAGGGGCCTGATTTTTATTGAATCAATGGTAGGAAAAAGACTCTTTTGGATAGTAAGTTTGAAAAAACTTTTATGATCAACAAGAAAAATAGTGTCCCACTAGTGATGTCCGTGAGAGCATCTTNTGCCAAGAGNTACAGATGGGAGAATTAAGCTTTGTAGTAATTACTACTTACGATNGTGAGGAGATCGCAACAGCAGCCCAACAGCGNATNGCTGAGATCTNGCAAGATNCCACGAAATNGCCCATGCAAATAGAATCNTCAATGCAGGGTGGANTGTTTGCAAGTTCTTANGGTGATGAACAGATTTTTACTGGCGATTTGATCTGTAAAGATAGGNATAGAGGGTTGGGCTGTTCAAACTANATTGTGCAAATATTGATTACTAACTTTGTTTTTCGAAAAATAATTGATTTCTAGATACCCAATTTTTCGTTACTGACGTCACCGAAGAAAATCATTCACTGGCATTGGCATTTCTATTTTGAATCAGTGGGCAGGTTTCACGCCAACTGAAAATTCTTTCAAGATCTGGCTCACTAGGTCTGACTCTCTGGTTAAATTAGATCCACTCAACTGCCACCTGTAGCTCTCCTCATTCTTTGCCTTCTCCTCCTCTAACCTTTTGATTTCTAAATCCTTGGCTAATTTACGCTGATGATCTTCCATCGCACCAGTCATTAGGAACAGTGCGGTATTTCTGATGATTGGATTTCTCATGGCAGCTTTCCTCTAGGGGGTTGGATCATGTTTTGGATCTAACCAACTATTTACTAGAGTTCTTGCTGAACTCAGAGGAGAGTTGGGGGGNGNAAATACTAGTTTTNNTTCGNGCAAGCCTCTAGAGAGNGCAACACCAACATAACTTTTCAACCATTTTGGTAGCTACAAGTGAACGAGATACTTCAGAATAAACAGGAACTACCTGCTTCTGTGATTGAGCGTATTCGAGTCTATTCCATCCAGTATGGCCCCAAAGAATATTCTTGGTCTGCCTGGATGCCAGAGATGACCAACACAGATACACTCGTTCGCCTCGACACAAAAGATGGACAAACCGGGATCGGCGCTGTCTGCAGTTGTAGTGAAAGAGATATGGACCTGAGCATTGCGTATAGCATGAAATCATTGCTCAGGGGTTTGCTTGGAAAAGATGGACTTCAAGTTGAGAAAAACTGGCTATGGATGGCCCAGCGTCGGCCATATGTCTGNAACACTGCAATTGCAGCCCTGGATATTGCGATGTGGGATCTGCTGGCAAAGCAAAATGATCTTCCTTTATCCAGCCTTCTTGGNGGAAAATATGATGCTCTGCAAGCATATGCGAGTATTCCTGTTCTTGAAAATCCAACTGCAAANGTAGAGNTAATCTATCAACTTGCTCAGGCAGGCTTTACTACTTTCAAGTTTCATAATGTGTGTATTCCTGATCCAGACATAAAGTTGATCAAAACAATCTCTCAGGAATTCCAGGAGCAGCAATTCGGATTNATGTTTGATGCAGAGTGTGGCTACGATCTGACGGGGGCTCTTCANGTTGCTAAACATATGCAGAGATCTGGCTTTGTTTGGCTGGAGGCTCCATTTCCAGATCGAAACTACTCAGATTATCGAAGGCTATGTCAGTCAACTGAACTGCAGATTCTTCCAGCTGGCTTGAGTGTAGTCGAACCAGAGGAACTTGCCGTGATGCTCCCTTCAGGCTGTTGGAGCACAGCGCGCACTGACCTTGCGATGAGTGGAGGAATTACTCCGATATTGAAGATCGCAAACATCATAACTGCTCTAGGATTAGGCTTAGAATTAGTAGCCTGGGGAAGTCCAATTTCTACAGCTGCAACTCTACAAGTCNGCCTGGGTACCGGCTGTGGNNAGTACTTTGAAATTGCGGTACCCCAGCAGGACTTCCTGACTCCTTCAAGCCAACCTCTCCAAGTTCATCCTAGTGGCAAATTGTCTGGTAGCTCCAAAACTGGTCTGGGCTTAGACCTAGATTGGCAAGAGTTGGAACAAACTGAACCACCACTATTTGATATTTGGTGAAGTTTTCACTTCGTTCACAATCACTACTTCCACGACATTATTTTCGAAGTAACAATTACAAACCAATACTATAAGAAAGTGACCAACGCTTTGATGATGACCTTTCGAATCAAGGGATAAGTTCTCTTGAGAATCATGCAGTCTGAGGCGATGGCTCTACCANAAGAANTTTTCTGGTTCCAATCTCCTGTAAAGTTTGATCGCAATCCAACCGATTGATTTATCTNCTGTCNGATTCATTGCTTTGCAAACCAGGTTTCTTTTTTTCAAGCTTTGACTCTATTTGCCTCATTCCCCAACTGTNATCACNAACTATGAAAGCATCCATTACCACAAACGCAAAATTTCAAATTGCTCCGATTGATGACCGTATTTATGGCTCATTTCTAGAACACCTTGGCAGGGCAATTTACGAAGGAATTTACGAACCAGGTCACCCTTCCAGTAATGAGCAAGGTTTTCGAACCGATGTTCTGGACATTATTCGNGACNTGCAGGTTCCTGTAATTCGCTATCCTGGAGGGAACTACGTTTCTGCCTTCAAATGGGAAGATAGTGTTGGTCCCCGTGAATTGAGGCCCAAGCGCCTGGATCTAGCCTGGAGAACAATCGAGACCAACCAATTTGGCATCGCTGAATTTCATGACTGGTGTCAACAGGCCAAAGCTGCCTACATGATGGCGATCAACCTTGGATCAAGAGGAATTGAAGACGCTCGCAATCTGCTAGAATACTGCAATGACAACTCTGGGGCTGCCTGGGGAGACTTACGCAAACAGCACGGCTACCAAGAACCATTCAATATTCGGATGTGGTGCCTAGGCAACGAGATGGATGGACCCTGGCANGTTGGGCACAAAACAGCCTATGAATATGGGCGCTTGGCAAACGAGACTGCCAAGACCTATCGGAAATTTGATGAAGACTTGGAACTCATCGTCTGTGGCAGTNCCAATGATAAGATGGCAACCTATCCTGAATGGGAAGCAGAGGTGCTTGATCAAAGCTATGAATCAGTCGACTACATCTCACTGCACAAATACTGGAATAACTACTCTAGGGANACCCTCAATTATCTTGCCAGCCACTATGAACTGGATGAATACATTGGTACCGTCCGCAGCGTCATCCAGTACATCAAGGCCAAGAAAAGAGCCAGGAATGATGTCTACATCTGCTTTGACGAATGGAACCCATGGTACCACACCAACAAGANAGACCACGAACTTCTGAAGACCTGGGATTGGCCCGAAGCCCCCCATCTGTTTGAAGACCCCTACAATCTGGAAGATGCCCTACTTGTTGGCACAGTGATCAACTCCTTTATCCGTAATGCAGACATTGTCAAAATCGCTTGCATGGCCCAACTCATCAATGTCATTGCTCCAATTTCCACTGAAAAGAGTGGTACCGTCTGGAAGCAGACAATCTTCTATCCATACTACTTAGCTTCCAAATATGGTCGGGGCACTGCTCTTCAAACTCAGGTCAATTCACCAACATATGATTGTAAGATTCGTGATCAGGCCTCCTATCTGGACACTTCGGTAGTNCTCAATGAAGAGCGGCAGGAAATCTCCGTCTTCTGTGTTAATAAGCACCCAGATCAGGCACTGCATNCAGAAATCGCACTGGAAAATTTATCTGAACTCAGTGGATTGGAACACATCTGTTTGACATGCTCAGANCGCTACATGACAAATACCGTGCAGCAACCCAATCGTGTNGTTCCCCAGTCNCTGGAACCACCAAAAGTAAGACAAATCCAATCAATCGTTTCACTCCCAGCTTTATCTTTCAATGTCCTTCGCTATCGCTATCAAGGTTGAACNTGAGCANCATTCCCCGCAACGAGTATCCACGCCCACAAATGCAACGCAAGGACTGGCTCTGCCTGAATGGTCTTTGGGAATTTGAAGTGGATCAAGGAGACAGTGGACTCCAACGTGGACTACTGACCAAATCATTGGTCCAAACAATTCAGGTCCCATTTTGCCCTGAATCAAAACTGTCTGGNATCGAGAACAAAGATCACTTGATTTGTGTCTGGTATCGAAAGCGTATCAAGGTTCCAACAGAATGGAANGCAGACCAAGTTTTGGTTCACTTTCAAGCCGTNGATTATGAGTCTACTGTTTGGGCCAACGGTNAGGAAGTGGCTCGACATCGTGGGGGATTCACACCGTTTTCATGCAAAGTGGATCTGAGCGATTTGGCTGCTGACCGAGAGATTGAAATCGTTTTGAGGGCCCGGGATTATGATGACCGTCCACAGCCTCGAGGGAAGCAAGCACGAGGCTTTGCTGGCCATGGTGCTTTGTATGGGAGAACTACTGGCATCTGGCAAACTGTCTGGATGGAGCCAGTTCCCCAGATTCACCTACAACGCNCTCGTNTGACTCCTGTTGGATCCACAGAATCTTTGCAGGTTGTACAGCCCTTGAGCATTCCAACCGAGGGACATCAGGTTCATTTCCAAATCCTTGCCGATGGGAAAGAGGTTGCCTCCAAGACCTTAAAAACAAATGCTGATTTCACTCTTCAAGCAGATATTCCCTTACCCACAGTGCGACTTTGGACTGTAGAAGATCCTTTCCTCTACGAAGTGAATGTAGAGTTGCTGAATACTAGCGATGAAGTCATGGATTCTTACCAAAGTTACTTCGGCTTTCGAACGGTATCGTTGGATGGCAAGAAGTTTAAACTCAACGGCAAAACGATCTTCCAGCGGCTTGT
Source organism: Deltaproteobacteria bacterium (assembly GCA_002684675.1). Lineage (GTDB taxonomy): Bacteria > SAR324 > SAR324 > SAR324 > NAC60-12 > JCVI-SCAAA005. Next base: position 39,237 of record NYVT01000072.1, on the reverse strand, counting down.
ACTCGACCAAGGTTACTACCCAGACGGATTGATGACGGCTCCTCGTGATGAAGATCTAGTTGAAGATATTCGGCTCAGCTTAGAGGCTGGTTTCAATGGGGCGCGACTTCACCAGAAAGTGTTCGAAGAACGTTTCCTGTACCATGCTGACCGCATGGGTTATCTGGTCTGGGGAGAGTTTGGGGATTGGGGTGCGGCGAACCTGGGACGCTTTCCTCACCATCAAAGCTTTTCTGCTTCCTACATCACAGAGTGGCTTGAAGCTATCGAGCGGGACTATTCACATCCAAGTATTGTTGGTTGGTGTCCCCTCAACGAAACTTGGGAACCCATCATGGAAGAGATGTCCCAACTCGATGACATCACAAGAGGGATGTTCCTAGCAACCAAGGCCATGGATTCAACTCGACCTGTACTGGACACATCAGGCTATTCCCATCGGATTCATGAAACCGATGTTTATGACTGCCACGACTACACTCAGGATCCAGAAAAGTTTGCAGAACATCACTCACACGTTGGTGAGGGGAATCCATACCAGAATGAGTGGAGGGTAAAGGAACCTCATCTGCGAGATTATCGTGGGCGGCCTCTCAAACAACGTTGGTCAACCCCTTACCGAGGTCAACCCTACTTTGTCAGCGAGTTTGGGGGAATTTGGTGGAACCCGGAAGATGAGCATCGTGATTCCTGGGGATATGGCGAGAGACCGAAAAATATTGAAGAGTTTTACGACCGCTTTGAAAAACTCTGTACGATCCTGCTGCAGAATCCGCTGATGTTCGGCTATTGCTATACCCAACTCACCGATATTGATCAGGAGCAAAACGGGATCTACACCTATCGGCGAGATATCAAATTTGACATGCCGCGTATCCGGCGTGTTCAGACCCAGATCGCAGCCATTGAGAAGCTAGGAGACTAAGCTTTTCAAGTTCAGGGCTTCTCTAAAAGTTAATCACTCGCAGTGTCTCTCTCATTTAGAGAAGCCAACGGGCTCATTCAGCTTCTGTATCTCCCTCACAATTACGGTATTCCACCTTGCCATCAGGCAAGATCGTATTACAAAGCTTAGCCTTTTCGAACAGCGTGTTCTCTGTAATCGCTTCTCGTAGGTCAATACCGTACAAGTTTGCATCGGTCAAATCGGCATCCGTCAAATCAGCGCCTTGAAGTCGGATTCGATGTAAGTTCGCTCCAACTAGCTTGGCTTGACTCAGTACAGCTTTGCCTAGATCTGCTTCTCTCAGATCCGCTCCCGACAAGTCTGCCTCACTCAAATTCGCTTCACTCAAATTCGCCTCGCTTAGATCTGCATCCGTCAAGTCAGCACCAACCAAATTAGCACCCCGCAATTTAGCTCCAGATAATTTGGCACCTGAGAGGTCTGTTCCTTCGAGGTTTGCGTGCAACAAATCGACTTCCGTTAAATCTGCATTCTTCAAGTTAGCTTCTGGCGCATTCGCTTCATGCAAATCAGCGAAGAATAGTAAGGCTCCCGATAAATCCGCCTGTGCCAAATTGGCTTGATGGAGATTGGCCCCATTCAAGTCAACTCTATGGAGATCCGCTCCTACCAAATTGGCCTCCTGCAAATCTGCTTTTGCTAAATTGGCTTTGGACAGCTTGGCTTCTCGCAGATCTGAAGAATACAGGACGGCCTTGGGCAAATCGGCTTTCGAAATATCTATACCAAACAACTCGCCTCTAGGACAAACCTTGGTCTCCAGAAGTTGACACAAGTGCTCCGGATCGTGGTGTTTCATTTTGTGTTTACATCTTTCAGTTGGAACAACTCAGATCACGAACAGAAAAATTAAACAAACCAAGTCCACTACGGCCAGGACCAGTAGAATCGGCAGGTATTTTTTGATGGTCGGATGAAGCATTGGGCTCAATGGAATTCGGCCATGTTTTTCCAGGCTTCCCGCAATTTTTCCATGTTAAAGCCCGGTTGTTGGCTGGCGTTGATCAGGATCCGCTCCTTGTCAAAAATCTTCTGGGCCATCTCAACAATTTCCTGAATTCCGTCTTGGGGAACAACCACCGCACCATGCATATCTGCATGAATCAAATCTCTGTCCTCGACATCCATACCATGGACGGTCACAGACTGCCCCCAGTCCACAAGGTGCACCCAAGCATGTGATGGATTAACCATTCCGGCCAGCATTTGAAACTTGTCCTGAGCATCTGGAATGTCTCGAACACAACCATTGGTAATGACTCCCAAGCAGCCAAGGCCATAGTGCAGATTACTATTCACCTCCCCCCAAAACGAACCGTAGCCCGGCATCTCGTCTAGATCCTGGATCACAGAAATACTCGGCACAGGACCTCCTTCAGCCACATAGCTGTAGTAACTATCTCGGTTCCAGGCATCTGTGGGTTGATGCATTGCTCGTAATCTGGCAGTTCGTGCATACCCCACGATAGAAGGCAAAGAGGGACGCGAGCAGGTAAATGGGCGAATCGTGAAGCCCCGGTTTCTTCGATTTGGATACACGGCCTCAATCGCATTACAAACCGTGGGGGTATCCAATGCTTTCAAGGCTTGAAGCGATTGCTCATTTGATTGTGCCATTTTTCTAGTGCTCATTTAATGATTATTAAGAAGTGATCTTCTGAGAGGAAACGAATGTAACCAACCATTTTTATCACTATTTATTTAGATCAACCGTAGTCATTTTGTCAGCAAAGAACGTCCGTTGGATACCACGGACGCTCTCGCCTCCATCCACAACAATATTCGAACCTACACTGTAATTGCCAGCATCAGAAGCTAGAAAAATGGCTGCTCCTGCAATGTTCCCTTTCTCACCAACTCGTTTGCCTGGTATGTAATTTCGCATCTCTTCGGTATAGTCTCGAGCAATTCGGTTCAAATCTGTAGGGAAATCTCCCGGAGAAATCGTGTTGATATATATGCCTTCCCAGGCCAAGCTGTCCCCAAGATGTTTGCCCAGTTGAATCAACCCTGCCTTACTGACACCATAGGCAAAATTATAGTGAGGATTGATCTTCCCACAGCCATCAATCGAAGCAATGTTGATTACTTTTTTCGGAGTTTCTGGAGAGCAATCCACTCGCAAATAAGGAAGAAAAGCCTGGATCAGAAAATAGATAGATTTGATGTTGAGATCCATGACCCAATCCCAATCCGATTCAGTCACATCATCCAATGCCTTGCCACCATCGGAGATGCCAGCATTATTGACAAGAATATCGAGTCTAGATTCTCGCTCGGCAAACTGGGACACAAATTGTTTGATCCCGGCTAGGTCTTTCAAATCTGCAGAAATGACCTCACACTCCCCTAACTTAGAAAATTCCGCTTGCTTCGCCTTTAGTTGCTCTGCATTGCGGGCCACCAGGTACACCTTAGCCCCAAAGTTCAGGAATCCCTCGGCAATCATAGCCCCAATTCCCATTGAGCCGCCGGTGACCACAGCCACCTTGTTCTGCAAAGAGAACATATCTTTCATCCTGAACCTCTCAAAAATTGAATTTGTTGTGAATTCTGACTATCCCAAGTAGATCAATGACTTGGAATCCTTAAACCAGCTACTACAGACTGTCCAGTAATTTGTTGTTTCTCTGCCTTTAAAAAGTTTAAAGCTCAAAGGTAAATCAAAGGTTTCAGTCTAACGCTAGGTGGCTCACAAGATACGCAACAGCATTCGACTTCAAAAACCCGTAAACCAACAGAGTACTCAAACCTTTAGAGATATTCCTCCTCTACAAAGTCTAACCAAAAGATGAAACCCGAACTTTCCAACCAGCAACTCTTACAATTTCTAACTGAGAAATATGGATCTGAACCGCAATGGACTCCCATCGCCGAGGGAATGGAATCTCGGGTATTCACATTTATTTGGGATGACCAGGAATATATTCTGCGAGTGAACCCCAACCAGTCTGGATTTCAGAAAGATCACTGGTGCTTTCAACAGTTTCATTCTGAAGAGTTGCCAATTCCTGAAATTCTTGAGATCGGCTCCTTCTCACCTCACTATGCCTACAGTATTTCCCATCGACTTTCTGGTATCACACTCGAGGACAGTGCAATTCCAATTCTCCAACAACTCACTCCGTACGTTAGTCAGGTTTGGAGGGTAATTAGCCAAGCGCCACTGCCAAGTTCTGAAGGCTTTGGTCCTTTTAACGAGTACGGACACGCTTCCTTCTCATCCTGGCAGTCCTTTTTACAGTCAACAATACGTGGGAAAAATCGACAGTGGGATCGTCTGTTTGCCAGTAACTTGCTAGATGCCACAGCACTTCAACCTGTGATGCAGAACTATCTTAAACTGATTGAGTATTGTCCTGAAGAACACAAACTGGTGCACGGAGACTTCGGTTCTAATAATGTGCTGACCGATGGTCAAAAGATTACTGGAGTATTGGATTGGGACTGTGCGCTCTATGGGGATCCACTTTTTGATGTGGCTGGGAGTTTTTTCTGGTCACCATGGCTTGACTGCATGCGAATTCAGTCAGAGTTCTTTCATAAAACGCTGGGGAACGAAGCCGACTTCGCTTTGTGCCTGCAGTGCTATCAACTACGCTGTGGACTAGAAGAAATCCATGAAAATGCTTTGGTGGGAAATCAAAAATTATTGAACTGGCTCCTCAACCGAACTATGCAGATTCATCAAGCAACAGAGAACTAAATTTTTAGCCAGAAGGCTAGCACAGACTCATCTGCACTCTACCACAAGATGATTTGTTGCTTGCGTCACGAAGGAGTCTCCATTTGGAATTGTAAAAGCAGTGACTCGGTCCAGAATATCGTATCCTCCTGGACATACTATCCCCGCCTCTTTATAGCATTCATGGTGTTCCAGTTGATCTGAAGCCAAGGTTAACGTCCGACCCAAACCTACACACTCCAGCTTATGGATTTCCCCACCACTTAGCCCTGTTTGCTTGGGACTCCCTTGGCAGCTGCAGAAGAACCACACAGCACCAATATTGATAAAAATTTTGAAGGGTTTCATTCGCTGTATTGCAAGACCATCAAGTTTTGAGATTAATTTGATTTCTGCAGGCCATCCAAACTTGATACCCGAACGTTCACTATCACTTCAGCCAAACTCTTCCTGCTTTCGCCGTAGGTGCATCGCATAGGCTTTACAGCACATCCCCGTGAGATGCCCCGTAAAGTATCCAAGAAAAGCAATCGAGAACGCTATCGACATAGTTCGTTCATTAAACACTCCAGTGAAGGCTAGGATAGATCCAAGTGCGGCTGCTAATTCTCCTGCATCCTTTGCCACATGAGAAGTTTCCTCCCAAAAATCCACTGAATTTTGAGGACGGCGTGTGTAGACGACAAAAAAAGTGAAGCCCCACACAACGATGATCGTGGGTAGGTCAATAAAACGCTCAAAGATCGGACGCTGCAAAATCACAGAGTCCTCTGTACAGTAAAATCCTCGCTCTGGAGAGTAGGCCTCTTCACAGACACCAGTAGGACTTTCAAACCGAAATGTGGACGATTGAAAGTCAAAGTGTGTTGCGACAAACACGATCATCAGAATTCCAAGAAATCGTAAGCGAATCCCCATTTTACTCCTCCAATGCAGTTTTTCTCGCGGTTTACAGAATCTGAATGCGTTAATCCTAAGTACTTCCCTTGACCATCACCCAGTTCATAAGCTCTCCATACCATTGTTTTGAGATCATTGCGCCGTTCCTCTTTNGGTTAAAATCTCTTTAGTAAGGCAGTTCGCACACTCGATCTAGGAAAGCAACTGCATCTTCCAGTCCCACATCTTTTGGATGTGGCTCACCCACCCATAGAGCGATCTCCCCCCGTCATCCTCCNCAAAATTTTTTCCTTGCCCTAAGCTTTGCGAACCAATCAACACTNCTCAGGGAAAACTCATGANAAATNTCATCTCAAAAATAACAAAATCATTACTAATGATCCTTCTTGTTGTTCCGGCTCTATCAGCCTGTAAGGACATGNCTCCAATTGAACAAACCTCACCTCTACTGGGTGCTTATCTTCAAGGTTCTAACGTTTTGGAAGGTAATTTTCTTGAGAGTGATTCTTTTGAATTCAATCTTTCTAAATCATTTCAGCCACAAATCGAATTCATCGAGCAACTCGATTTCCAGTGGGCTGAAGAAGGGGTGCAATGGACGCAAACTACTGTGATAGATTTGTTCGACTTCGAAATTCCTGATGTGGATATTCCAGAGCTTAGCCTTCCGAATCTAGCCCTTCCAACGATTAGTCTCACANAAGTCAGCCTTCCTGATACAAGCCTGATTGGGTCGATCTTGCACACGATGGAGACTGAAGAAGTTAAAGAATTACAAGGCAACAAAAATGAATTCTTCCTAGCTAAAAAAAATCTGGTGNAGNCAAACTTGATGGATGTTGATCTTTCCAGGGTTGATCTCTCTGGCAAAGACCTTTCTGGCGCAGACNTGCGAGGTTCAGATCTGAGCCACGCTGACCTCACAGGAGCCAACCTAACTGGAGCACACCTTTGGCAGGCAAAGCTGAGAAAAGTAACCTTGCGAGACACGGATCTATCTGGAATGGATTTCTCNGGAATGGATTTAAGCGGGGCAGATCTAAGGGGTGTCAACCTGAGTGGGGCCAGCCTGTGGGGGACCAAACTATATCGCACCAATCTAAGTGGGGCTAATTTGAGTGGGGCCCGTCTCTCCAATGCAGATCTCTCTCAGTCAGAGCTTAGCGGAGCTAATCTTTCCAACGCTGAACTCTACAACACACAGCTGATGGGAGCCAATCTCAGTGNAGCTAATCTCTCCGGAGCAGATCTACAGAAAGCTCAACTGACAAATACTAATCTCTACAAGGCCAACCTTACAAGTGCCTGGCTAGCTGGTGCAAATCTACAGGATGCAAATCTCTCTGAAGCAAATCTATTCAGAAGCACTCTGCATGGTGCGAACCTACGAGATGCGGATCTAAGCGCAGCAAACTTGGCGGAAGCATCACTAATCAAAGCCAACCTGCAANATGTGGATCTGCAAGACGCGGATCTGAACAAGACNATTCTGTTCAAAGCTTCTGTCAGTAAATCCGTACTGATTGAAGCTCAACTGTGCCTCACGAACCTACCCGACCACACAATGTATAACCGGGATTGTGAGCNGACGTGATCAGCGCAAGCTCTTATTTCTCTGTTTTCTCCCAATTAGCTTGACTTCATGGATCAGCAAAGGATGTTTCATCTGGGATTCTTATTAAGTTTAGGCAACTGGTCACTTTGCTTTTTAACTTTATGCCCTTGAAAAACATCATGGTTCACCGAGCTTTATTTCAGTCCCTAGTGCTGGGATTTTTTCTCTTTTCCGTACAAAACATTTTCGCAGACGATACGAAAGAGGCACGTATTCAGGCAGCAGAGAGATATCTAGCAGCAGTACCGATTTCCCAGCTTCTTGAAGACACTTTTAGAGAGATGAGCAAATCCTTACCTGAAGCTATCCGCGAAGGATTTATAGCACAAATGCGGATTGTTGTAAGAGCAGATATTCTNGAGGCAGCTACTCNAGCATCACTGGTCAGGCATTTCACCGTTGATGAATTNAACGCAATGACTGAATTCTACAGTTCTCCTCATGGAGCCAGTGCCATNCGAAAATTTGGAGCCTACATGGCTGACGTGATGCCGGCTGTTCAAGAAGAAATGATCTTTGGACTGGATCACATGGAACGCCAGGTAGAATAGTTTTTGCCAGTTTCATTCAAAGCGAATTTAGCATTTCCTCNGTAGGTTCAGTATTTGTGATTACCAGATGAACTCGAAAGGCAGCTGAAATCGCAAACGTGACATGAACACTTCNCTTCAAGCTAATCCTTTTACTTTCCCTATCTGGCGCCAGCTTCTTCCTCTCTTCCTCTCCATCAGCGGACCACTCATCCTCTATCTTTTCACGACACCCCGTGTCGTGGTNCTNGAAGACGATGGGCTTTTCCTGATGGTTGCCAANCATCTAGGGATCGCACATCCACCAGGTTACCCACTCTTCACTGGCATCGCTCACCTGTTTTTACAGTTTCCCCTTGGTACGGACGCCTTTCGAGGACATATCACCAGCGCGTTTCTAGGTGCTCTTGCCTGCGGAGTGCTGTTTGGCTGTGCCAGATTACTTGGGGCTTCTGTGTGGGCAGCTTTGGNAGGAGCCTGGGCATTTGGAGCATCTGAGCACTTCTGGTCACAGGCGATCATTGCTGAAGTCTACACACTCAATGCTTTGCTCTTCTTCGCCGTCTATCTACTGATACTGAAAGCGTTGCAAGCACCAGATTCACGAACATGGTGGTGGGGAGCTTCAATTTTCTTTGGGCTCAGTCTGGCTAATCATTACCCACTGATGGTACTGGCTTTTCNGGGATTGCTAGTACTCGCCCTTCCTGTTTGGCGAAGCGTGCTATCTCGTCTTCCAGAACTGATCTTACTCAGCCTGCTAAATGCTGCGTTACCATACGCAGCANTGGTCTGGCGCTCTCTACAAAATCCAGCAATCAACTTCTATGGTCCCATCGANGGCTGGCAGGATTTCTGGTTTTATTTNAGTCGCCAGGGCTATGCCAGTGTAGATGTCAGCCCAAGTGCTGGTTGGTGGGATCGCTGGNAATTTCTGCAATGGTTCAGCGTCGAAGCTTTCTGGCAACTGACTCCCTTGGGCTTTGGGCTAGCNCTCTGGGGACTATGGAGGCTGACACAACAACCTTCCTTGACCGTACTGGTCTCTGGAATTTTNGTTTTCCTTAGCAACAGCGTATTGCTGTTAGTCCTCCTAGCTTTTGACTTTGACTTCTTCAATATCAGTGTCTTCCGCCCTTACTCCCTCGTATGTTATGGCTTANTTGGTTTATGGTTAGCCATTGGTTTGGACGATTTCATTCGTCGTTCCATTAAGACACCTGAACTCCAAAATTTAGGAACTGTCATCATTACTTTGCTNCTCGGGAGTCTGCTGCTCTTTCAAAATCTTTCAAAGAACGATCGGTCTGCTGATAACTTTGCTGAAAANCATGCTGAGTTACTCTTCCAGCTACTCCCAGAAAACTCGGTATTTTTTGTCTATGGTGATTCGGAAACAGGGCCTCTTGGCTACTNTCATTATGTTGANGAGCGACGACCTGATATGGAGTTAGTTAACCTCCAAGGCCTAGTCTATGNGAACCGTTTATTCCCAGTCCGTAGCTCTGAGCGTAGGAAGCAGGAAGTGCTTCGCCAGTTCGTGAATAACAGCAATCGNCCTCTATTTTATTCAGTAGATTCTGAGCAGTTTGCACACGGCCAAGGGGTTCGGCACTACGGATTTCTGAAGGAGGTTGTACGTGGAGGAAATCCAACTGCCCTACAATTGGTATTTCGGCCTGAAGCAGAGGCTTACTTCAGAGAGGTGTTGCAGCAGCAACCCAAGGATCGCTGGGAGANATTTCGCCGCAACAAGCTATTATATCAGTATGGAGACTTCCTTGGTTATGCACTGCTCAGTGATGATCCTGAACTTCAGAAAAAGATTCAGCCTCTCCTCNTTCTGGCTGAAAGTAATTTTTTCAGTCTGACCGGAATGATTGAGGTATTGATGACTCACCGAGTTCAGCCATCTCTGCCTCAAATTGAAAGCTGGCTGAAAATTGCAGAATTACTGCAGGATGAAACTCTCGACAAAGAACGTCAGGCTCGCTTTACCTATCTACAGGGCTTTGCNGCCTTTCTTGGTGGCCATCAGCAAGAGGCCATTGAAGCTTTCTACAAGTCTGCTCNGACCTATCCNCATCCTGAAAATGCCTCTCTCTCGGCTCTCCAAAAACTCGGGCAACAAATCCCCCAGTAGGGGAATATTCAGTGCATCTTCGAAAAAAACTNAAACTTATTAGCTNNACAGGGCATGAGAAGCAAAACTTTTTTGGTACTATTATTCNGTATAAACCTTTTGCTGCCTAATTGGCTTCAAGCNGAACCTATTCAGGGCTTTGGGCTNCATTTGAGTATCGGGGATCTACAAATCTCCAATTCCTCGACAGATCAAAATTATGANAAATCTTTTGCCTACGGTGGCATCGTAGATTATCAGTGGACAGCTTTCAATTACTTCTCGATGCGCTTGTTTGGAGGAGAACATATAGGCAGCGTTCAACAGCCTNACAAGCCCAATTACAACTACTTCAAAACAGGTCTGTTTGGTCTAGAAGCCCGTGTATGGGCNGGTTCCTCTTGGTTTCTAGGAGTTCAGGCAGGCCAAGCGTACTTGACCTGGATTGAGTCGATGGAGAGTTACACAGAAATCGCTTGGACTAATCAAAGTGGCTATGGTGTGGGCTTCGAATCTAAAGACGGCCGGACCTTCGCGATCTACACACAAAAGACTGGCACCATGGAGTTTGGAGATCTTCCAGATCAGGATGTAGAAGGAATCCGTTTTGAGGCAGGCTATCGTTGGAAATGAAAGACAGCGGCGGAGGAAAAGCCGATTACAGCAGGGGTTAGATTCTCAGAGTGATCGNCTNTTAGTGAAAAGTGCGAATTTGGCGGGGGGATTCTTTGAATACTGTTTTGGGCAAAACGGGGATCGCCTGTGAAGCTGCGTAATGGTCCAACTGCATGCGAAGGGCTCTCAGATCACTATAAGGTCTTGGCTGTCTATTGAGTTGCTGGCTGATAGCTAGAGCCTCCTGAATTCTNTTCTGCTCTTCCCGATATTCCTCAGTTGGAGGATAAGGATTGAAAGGCTTGGCTCCCAGCAAAAACGGAGCAGTTGCAGAAATTAGCAGCAATTTCAAGAGTCTGGACATCGTGCTCCCTGTTCCCCAAAACGATTCTCAAAAGGGTCATGACATCCTGTCTCGTAGCCGGCTTCATCCTGAAGAAAGCTTTTTTGTAGTCTTNCTTACTGTAGATTTTTCTTCAAGCAAACTTGAGCCCATCTAATCAAAACTGCTCAAAGACTGATAAAAAAACAGGTTTTTCNTTTATAAATTCAGANNNTTGACCGCTTCGCCTAACTGTAAAAACAATGCAGTGTTGTGGAACTGATTACTTCAACAACGTTTAAAGGATGTTATGAAATACCTGATAGTAGCTGTAATGGCTTTGCTTTGCTGGGCAACTCCATCTTTTGCCCAAAAGCTNGGACCAGTGGGAAAGCAAATGCTCCGGGAGTATTCAACAAAGGGCGAACTCACTTACTGGAGTTCTGTAGATACAGAGTGCCCATTCTACAGTGATTTGAATCTGAACCAAATCATTCGAGAGAGAATTTTAAAACAAAGTATTCGGCCTGCTTTCCACAAAAACAAACAACTGAGGAAAGCCAGAGTCTATGTGAAAGTTCACTGCTATTTCGAAGGATTCACTGTNATTACTGCGGATTTTGANCTCCAACTCGGCTACNACCTAGCCGACCAAGTGCGCCTTGGCTATTCCTCTGAGGTTTTTCTGCTGAATCATCCCATTCAAAAAATCAAGGTCGATATTGAGTCCATGGTGGATGAAAAGGTAACCGAATANGCNGCAGCCTATCTAGAAGGTGCTGTTGGTCAGCGACCTTCTTCGAGCAGTGCACAGCAATAATTGGACATCACTATCGNAGACTCTTTGTTGAGGGCGNTGCTCAATCCATATAGGCCTTCAATCAAGGAACTTCTTCAGCAATCTTTATNACTAATCTCTCCGTTGGGAAGAATCGTGTTGCAGAAAATTGCACCGCGCAGAATAGCGTAACTCAGATTAGCATCTCGCAAACTAGCCTCCCTCAGATCAGTTTCTCGCAGATCCGCATTCCTCAAGTTGGTCTGAGATAAATCTGCTCCCCTCAAGTCGGCGTAACTCAAGTCGATNTCCGGCAACTTTGCTGCTGACAAGTCACACTGGTTACAGACAATCCTTTCCTTCTGCTTGGCTACCTGCTTCAACAGGCTTTCAACATCCGATGGATTAAAACAAAGGACCGGGGATACCAAAACTAGAAACNTTGTAGGTATGAGAAGAAATCTCTTCATCGCAAGCGCCACATTTTTAATTGCATGNACAGGTCAAACTTTCTCTGAATTACACGCACCTNAGGAGTTGTTTGGAAGGGAAGTCTGTGCATTCAAGTCCCTTCGATAGTACTTGTTACCACTTCCCCAATTCTGAGGCAATGCCTCTCTCATCTGAATCAGATTCGGTTCTATTTCTGGATAGGCNGAAAAATACTGCTCATTTCGCTGAAGCTGCTGGACAGGTGGGGGAGTGTAGGTACCTGGGGGAACTGGGTGTCTCTCTGTCCAAAGATACTCGAGATGTTTGGATTCACATCCGGACAAAATAAAAGTCGCGCCGACCAAATATAGAAATGNTTTCCTCACTATATCTCTCCATCGTTTAAAGTGATCAGAATTGATGTGTTTCACACCCTATAGCAGTACACATACAGCTATATTTTCAATCTTTTTATGGCAACTCACAACNCTCTGNCTCATGANTNCTTAACAAGTACTTAGCCGATCCTCCACCAATTCTCCTGTTTACTGAACNACATCAGTTGGACTGACAGATACCAAAATACAAAAGTAATTCCCTCAACNTGACTCTGAATCAGGAAATTCAAACTCACACCCAGAACCAGACAAGGAGTCAAGCNTTGATCAGTGCATTCTATTCCAAAAAAATCATTTTAAATGGAAGCCGTTCCTCTTGATTNAATCCATANGTCACAAAATTCCAGATTTAATTTCCGATGGTCTGATTGAGTATGTGAGAGAAGGTAAATCAGTGGNAGAGTTGAATCTGGACTGAAACCAAGACTTTGGTCCAGATTCANAAGGTGCTATTAATCGGAGAGTTAGCTGCACAGAGAGCAGCAGTGCAGCAGGTCGACTTTACAATGCAATAGAAATATCAGAGTTTTCTCTCGTAGGGTGCTTGACCACCAGTCAACTCAAGATTTATCTTTGAAATATTATTGTTCAGCGCACTCATCCCCCAATTTGGGCCCATTGGGCCGTCAATAAAGTCTTGGAAATCAGCTTCTGAGATTCCTTCCTTCGCTTCCCATACACAGAACATTGGGCCTTCTTGCGCAACAGGCATGAAGGAATGATTGTAAAACCCCAAGTTCATACAATCTTGAACATACTTTCCCATCGCAGATTGATCACTCATTAGCTCACCAGTTTTTTGCCACCACTGACCAGCCATACCCGGCTTCACATAGTGGTGCACCAGAAAGAATTGAGATCCCATAATTTATACTCCAATAGTGCGGTTAACAAACGTTTTACCAAACCATCATAAGCCTACTCAAGCAGCATTCATCGTTGCAGTCATTTTCTGTGAATCATCGAAGATATAGAATTCGGCAATTTTACCCTCTTCGATTTTGGGGGAATGGCCAAAATCTGCAGTTAGATTGCCTGAACCCACCACAGTTGCGTGCAGCATCGCGAACAAGTGATGCCTCTCAGCAATGATGTTCACCAGCTTAATTTTGAATTCATCATAAAGCTGTCGTACTGAAAGATAGAGCAGTCATCCAAATTATCTGGGCCATGGTAAGTCCTCGATAATTAGGGTGAAAACTGTACTAATNGTANGGNGAGTTTNAGTCGAATAGGCNAGACTTTNCCGAAGGCTACTTACTAAAAANATATTATCAATCTATTAGTTGGATNNATTTTTAAAATTCGANTCGAAGCAGCTGATTCTATTAGATTTAAAAAANNATTTCTTAAGCCACTGTTGCGCTCAAGTGAAGGTNAAAGAGAGAAATCTGTTTTANAGAGCTAGTNNCAACAGCNCCTATTATGCTAGAAACTTTCTAGAGCATTTAGAAGCAACAACCAATCTTGCTCTCACTCAAATCGAACCCAGAGCCTGGGTACCAGAATACAATGTCTTATCTAATGAACTGTAGCGGCTTGAAAAACNCAGAGTTGCTTAAGGAGGCCAGTAACTAAGATGGAAGGAGTAATAGGGAATCAGAGCTGATCATCGAGGTAGCTTTGCAGCGTGTTTGCGATACCATACTGCCACAGGTGCTGCAGGGCATTTTGGAAGCTTTGTTGAAAAGCTTCGGATTCCGCGAGATCACCAAAGACATCCTGTAATTTCAAGAAAGCCAGTGGTTCAGTTTTGGATCGTTCTGCTAGCTTGCGCAATCGACTCGCCTGACTGTCCTCTGGCTGCATGTCTTTCCCTCCCTCAGAAAGTCCTCCCCAGTATCTACACCAGAGCGCAGACTCCAGCGCCAAACCAGTTACAGAGGCGCCTGCTTGCAAACGATCCCGCGTGGAAGGTAACACAAACTTGGGTTGTCGATTGGAACCATCAAAACAAAGTCGAGCGATGGTATCCCCAATTTTTGGATTAGCAAAACGCTCNAAGANCAACTGAAGGTAAGCCTGCAGATCAGTATTGGGTACTGGGGGAACTGATGGTAGGATCTCCTCCGTCTCCATCTTCTCCAAGTAGCGGTAGATTAGCGGATGCGCCATCGCTTCATGGACAAAATATTGATCTAGTAGGGCTCCCACATAGGCAATCGAAGCATGCCCTGCATTCAGAATCCTCAGCTTCATGTGCTCATAGGGCGTTACATCCGGTACGAAAGTCACCCCAACAGCTTCCAACTCCGGTCGCCCCAGCGGAAAGTGATCTTCCAAGACCCACTGAATGTAATTTTCACAGAAAACAGGCCATCCATCCTCAATACCAAACTCCTCTTGCAGAATACTTCTTTCCCGATCAGAGGTNGCGGGTGTAATGCGATCCACCATTCCATTGGGAAAAGCTACCTCACGCTCAACCCAGGCGGCCAATTTGGAATCTTGCATTTCAGCCAGGCCAACCACAGCGTTGCGAGTGACGTTGCCATTGTGTAGTAGGTTATCGCATGACATCACAGCAAAGGGCGCAATACCTCTCACCAAACGGGTACGCAAACCAGCCAGAATCAACCCAAANGCTGTNGTCGGTGTCTCTGGACTCGCTGCATCCTGTCTTAATGCGGGCTGGTCCGGATCAAACTCTCCCGTTGCTGGATTAACGAAGTAGCCTCCTTCCGTGACCGTCAATGAGACAATCCGGATACTTGGGTCTGCAAGTCTTTCAATGTTTACAGGATCTCCTGGTAGGAGAAAATCGATCATTGATCCCGTTACAGTTGCCTCGTAACCTGCTGCCGATTGNTCCACCACCGTAGTCAGGTAGTCCTGCTGTGCCAGGGTTTGGCCCATCACACGATCACCAGGCATCACACCTGTACCAACCAGAGCCCAGTCAAGAGATTTGCCAAGTCGGAACAGTTGGTCTAGATAGACCGCCTGATGTGCCCGATGGAAATTGCCCACACCAATGTGGACAATCCCCGGCTTGAGCTGCTTAGAAGAATAGTCAGGAACTGAGATCTGAGAGGCAAAAGAAGGCAGAGCTGCCCGAGAGAGTCGANTAGTCATAAAATTTTTGGAGGGTCAACTCATCCAGTTGCCACCATCGACGTTGAGNGTCTGTGCTGTAATGTAGTCNGCATCAGCAGAAGCAAGGAAAACAGCTGCCCCTTCGATGTCATTGGGACTTCCCATACGGCCCAGAGGGACAGCTTCACCGACCAGTCGCTTTTTCTCTCCAATAGGTCGGTTTTCATAGCGCGCAAAGAGGCCATCGACCGTTGCCCACATCGGAGTGTCNATCACTCCAGGNGCAATACCATTAACGTTGATATGATGCGGAGCCATCGCCAATGCTGCTGATTGAGTATAGCTGTAAACAGCGGCCTTGGTTGCACAGTAGTGAGCTACCAGGGCTTCCCCACGTCGACCNGCTTGAGAAGAAAGGTTAACGATCTTACCACGGATGCCTTTCTCAACCATGTGAGTTACAGCCGCTTGCATCATGAAGAACATTCCCTTGACGTTGATGTCAAAGAGCCGATCATAACTTTCTCGAGAAGACTCCAGGAGTGGAGCCATCTCGAAGATGCCTGCATTNTTGAAAAGGATATCAACTTGGCCAAAAGTCGCNGCTGCTGCTTGAATCGTCTGATCGATATCCGTCTGTTTAGTCACATCCGTACTGACCGCCAAGGCACTGCCACCAGTTGCTTGAATTTCCTTCGCGACAGCTTCTGCTAGTGACAGCTTTACATCTGCAACAACACAGCGTGCTCCTTCCTGAGCGTAGCGCAAGGAGACAGCGCGACCAATACCACCGCCACCACCTGTTACAATTGCTATC
This sequence comes from Deltaproteobacteria bacterium, assembly GCA_002684675.1. GTDB lineage: Bacteria > SAR324 > SAR324 > SAR324 > NAC60-12 > JCVI-SCAAA005. Next base: position 23,020 of record NYVT01000072.1, on the reverse strand, counting down.
TTGCCTGCCAGTTTCATCGAATTGCCTTCCCGTTGTTATCAAATTTATGGACTTTATCCTCTTCCGGATTCAGGTGGATGGTATCACCATAATTTAATCGAACATCTCCATCTGCACGAACAGTCAAAGGACTCTTCTGACCTTCCACGTTAACATGTAAAAAGGTGTCTGAACCCAAGTGTTCTGAAACTCCAACTTTGCCTGTCCACAGTCCTGAAGAAGTAGAAATTTGAACGTGCTCAGGACGAACTCCAATCGTTGTAGCTTCATAGCGACTAGCTTCTCCACCACTGAGAAAATTCATCTTGGGTGCCCCAATAAAGCCAGCGACGAAGAGGTTTTCCGGTGAGTGGTAAAGCTCCATCGGGCTACCCACCTGCTCAATATTACCTTGATCCAGCACCACGATCTTATCAGCCATCGTCATCGCTTCCACCTGATCGTGGGTAACATAGATCATTGTTGTCTTCAGTTGCTGGTGCAATTCCATGATCTCCAACCGCATGTTGATCCGGAGTGCTGCATCCAGATTCGAGAGTGGTTCGTCGAAAAGGAAGGCTTTCGGTTGGCGCACAATTGCACGACCAATCGCAACCCGCTGACGCTGCCCACCAGAAAGCTGGCGAGGCTTACGCTCTAGATACTCACTCAGGTTAAGGATTTTGGCTGCCTCTTGGACCTTTGCAGTGATCTCGCTCTTTGGCATGCCTGCCATTTTCAGTGGAAATCCGATGTTCTCACGCACACTCATGTGCGGATACAGGGCATAGGACTGAAAAACCATTGCCAACCCGCGCTTGGCGGGCGCAAGGTTGGTCATATCCTGACCATTGAATTCGATCCTGCCCTTGGACACTTCTTCCAAGCCAGCAATTAGCCGCAACAAGGTAGACTTCCCACTACCAGAAGGGCCAACGAATACAACAAATTCTCCTTCATTGACCTCAAGATCTACTGAAGGAATGACTAATACATCCCCAAACGATTTGGAAACGCCTACTAAATTAATGCTACCCATGTCTTTTTCCCTTATTTGACTGCCCCGAGGGTCAGTCCTTTCACCATTTGCTTCTGGGTCACCCAACCAAGGAACATGATCGGCAGGATGGCCAGGGTGGAGGCCGCTGAAAGCTTAGCCCAGAACAGCCCTTCCGGACTGGAATAGGAAGAAATGAAGGTTGTTAACGGAGCCGCTTCAAACGCTGTCAGGTTCAGGCTCCAGAAAGACTCATTCCAGATCAACACAATACTCAATAAACTTGTGGAGAAGATCGCTGATTTTGACAACGGAAGCAATATATAAAGAAAAATATTCAAAAGACTATCACATTCCATCTGGGCTGCTTCCAAAATTTCCTGTGGAATATCCTTAAAATAGGTATAGAGCACCCAGATGACAATCGGCAGGTTCATCAGCGTGTAGATCAGGATCAAGCCCAGATGCGTATCCAGTAGCCCCATATTCTTGTAAAACAAATACATCGGAATCAACACTCCAACAGGAGGCATCATCTTGGTCGAAAGAATCCAGACCAGCTTGAACTGTGTTCGCCTGGTTGGTCGGAAGGCAAAACTGTAGCTCGCTGGTACAGCAATCAGGATCGCCAACAACGTGGCGAATACTGAAATCACGATGGAGTTCCAAGCGTAGTTCAAGTAGTCGCTTCGATTCTGTACAACAAAATAATTCTCCAGAGTGGGTATAAAGAAGAAGCTGGGAGGTGTAGCAACAGCCTCGATCTCCGTCTTTAAGCTGGCCATCACCATCCAAAGGATTGGGAAGAAGATGATGAACCCGATCACCCAACCAAGAATTGATAGCAGAACTCTATTGGATTTCATTGGTCAGAATTCATATTCTTAGCAATCATCCGCAGCAGGAAGATCGCAACAATGTTAGCAAAAACAATGGAGATGATTCCACCAGCTGAGGCTCCACCAATATCAAAATCTAGTAGTGCCTTACGGTAGACCAGGAAGGCCAAATTTGTGGTCTGTGTACCAGGCCCCCCAGTCGTTGTAGTAAAGATTTCCGCAAAAATATTCAGGTGAAAGATCATCTGGATCATCACCACCGCCCCGATGGCCTTGCCCAGATGTGGCAGATAAATCTGGGAAAAAAATGCTACATGTCCAGCTCCATCCATCTTGGATGCTTCCTTGATTTCCTGGCTCATGGACTGTTGGGCCGTGACAAAAACCAAGACAGCGAAGGGTAACCAGTTCCAAGAAACAATGATGATAATAGAGCCAAGTGGGATATCAGAAAACCAGTCGATCGGAGGCAGTCCGAAAAGACCAAGTAGGTACGTGAAATAGCCGTTGACGGGATGCATCAACAGATTCTTCCAAATCAAGGCGCTAACCGTAGGCATCACGAAAAAGGGTGAAATGATAACCAATTGTAGTAATCGCCCCCCGTAAAGATCTTGATCCAACAAGTAGGAGATCAACAATCCCAACACTACTGTGATGACAATGATGCTCCCCAGTAACTGAATAGAATTATAAATCGAGTCAGTAAAAACGAAATCGGTGAGTAGGAACTCGTAATTTTCAATACCCGCAAATCCCTTAATACGTGGATTCAGCAGGTTATAACGAATGAAGGAATAGTAGATCGTAGCGATGAGGGGACCAAGCATCCAAATAAACAGCACAACGATTGCTGGATAATCAGAAAGTACTCTTAGTTTCATTCAGATGCCCGGCTTAGAGAAAATTAGAACCGATCAGAGTTGATCAGATCAATAGTATCCAGCTTGGCGCATGATGCGATCTGTGGCGGCCTGTGATTTTTCCAAGGCTTCTTCTACAGACATTTGACCAGCTACTGCAGCTGCTACAAACTGACCCACCTGTGTTCCGATGGACTGGAACTCAGGAATGGCTGCGAATTGTACACCTGTGTAAGGTACGGGCAGCAACGTGGACTTGGTTGGGTCCATGGCCATGATTGAATTCAGCACTGTTCGTGCGAAAGGAGCAGCCTTGTAGTAGCTGTCATTATAGGTCGACTTGCGTGTTCCCGGAGGAGCTACAGTCCAGCCTTTTCGCTCACCAACCAAGTTTACATACTCTTTGGAGGTTGACCACGCCAAAAACTGCTTGGCAGCATCAGTCTTCTTCGAAGATTTTGGAATGGAAAGCGCCCAAGCCCAAGCCCAACCTGTACCACGATCGGTACGCGCAGAAGGTGCGCGAGTGAAGTCAGTCTTGTCATACACCTTGGAGTCGCTTGGGTTGTAGATGTAGCCAGCAGCTGAGGTTGCATCTACCCACATGCCACACTTGCCACTGGCAAACAAAGCACGGTTTTCATTGTGACCGTTAGAGCTTGCTCCTGGAGGTCCAAAGTTGTTCAGGATGTCAACATAATAGGTCAGCGCTTCTTTCCACTCTGGAGAATCCAACTGTGGTCGCCAGTTCATGTCAAACCAACGTCCACCAAAGGCATTGACCATAGTAGTCACGTAAGCCATGTTCTCACCCCAACCAGCTTTTCCACGTAGACACACACCATACACACCATTTTCAGGGTCATGCAGTGCTTCTGCATAGGCGCGGAATTGGCGGTAGTTTGGCTCTGCTGGCATAGTCAATCCAGCGTTCGCAAACAAGTCCTTACGGTAGAAGGTGAAAGAACTCTCTGCATAGAACGGCAGAGCGTAGATTACTCCATTGTGTGACAATAGATCTCGTACCGTTGGGAAGACGTCATCCATGTCGTAGCTGGCAGGCATATCGCTCAATGGAACAAGCTTGCCATCCTTGCCCCACATTGGCGCTTCGTAGGCACCGATGGTAATGATGTCAAACTGGCCACCGCCTGTGGCAATATCGGTTGTCACACGCTGGCGTAGTACATTCTCTTCCAAGGTCACCCAGTTCAACTCATGACCGGTCTTCTTTGTGAACTCGGAGGACAACTCCTGCATGATGATCATGTCGGAGTTGTTCACCGTAGCAATCGTCAATTTTTCTGCATAAGCTGTCATCGTAGAGGTAGCACCAACTAGTGCCGCCACGAACAATGCTTTCAATGCTTTCATTCTGCCTCCAAAATTATTAAATCCTCTCATATCGAGAGATAATGGAACACGTTGTAAGCCCTCTGTTCTCATTCGATGCCCCAAAAGGCTGCACTTCCACCCAAACGCATTTCACTCCAGTGCCCCAAGCACTTTCAGGAAGTGAGTATCAGTTCTGTAGCCCGATTTACTGGGAAACACTATGGAAGCTGAAGAACATTCAAACTTTCTCATTCCATATGATGTGCTCTTACGAAGAAAAATGCTTGAGGAAATTTGGCGAGGCTATTTTCTGTTGGTGAGGTATCAATTCCATTATGCTGCTACTCTGCCGGGTAAGCAAATGCCGTCTAGCAGAAACAATTAACAGCTCCGCTGTATCCAGTTAACATCAACCTTCTCCACAAGTTCTCTAGGCGGACTACTTACTTTGCTTAAAAAGCATGTTTGTGAGTAAGCAGCGCGAAATTGTACACACGCGATTTGATTAGTCAACTCATTAAACTTATTGATAATTAAACTTTGTTGATAAACTTATCTCATCTGAATCAGTGAATGCCTTTTTATCCTATTTTCTTCTATCGGGAAAGAATCTGATTGAATGATTGTTCAATTCAGTTGTTTCTCAAAAAACAACTCTACTGCTTGTTTCATTTAGATTAAATATTTTCTAATCTAAAAAATATTCTGCTCAATAGGACCAGTAGGAATAAAAAATTTGGACAAGACCGAGGCGACCAAAAATAAGTCTTCTGCTTTGAAAGTAAAACAAACCTGATCACTGCATTTCGGATGTTAAGCAAAACTTTTCTGGCGTATAGCCACATACAGTAATTTGGCTAGTTATTTTTTTCTCTAAAATTCTTCCTGCAAAGCGGGATAGAGTCGACGATAACGTATCAGTAGATCTTGGTAGTTCTCAACTAACTCTGGCTGAGGCTCCAGGACCTCTGCAATAGGAGGACGAGAACAAACCAAGGCTGGATCGCTTCCCTCTGCAGCTACCAATCCCAAGCGGGCTGCTCCAAAGGCTGCTCCCAACTCAGCACCGCTGTGTCGAATGAGTGGACGTTGCAGCATTGTCGCCAATATCTGTCCCCAAGCACGACTACGGGCTCCACCACCAATCAAAGAAATCTCACCAATCTCTGCACCAGCTTCAACAAGCACATGCTGGCAATCAGCAAAAGCACAGGACACACCTTCCAAGACTGCTTGAGTCAAATGTCGAGCATCATGATTGTGAGTCAGCCCGAAGAATACTCCCTGAGCCTGAGAGTCGTTATGTGGAGTTCGCTCTCCGGAAAGATAAGGCAGAAACAATGGTGCACCAGTTGGGACTGGGTCATTTTCCAAGGCAGTCAGCAAATCAGCTTCTGTACGCCCAAGCACCTGGCATAACCAACTCAAACAACTAGCAGCACTCAGGATAACTCCCATTTGATGCCATGTCCTGGGCAGACAGTGACAGAAAGCGTGGGCACCTTTTTCTGGAGCTGGTAGGAAAGAGGGTGTGACAACAAAGTACACCCCTGAAGTTCCAAGAGATAGAAAAGCAGACCCAGGTCGTACCGCGCCAATCCCAACGGCACTTGCCGCATTATCCCCAGCACCTCCTGCGATCACAGGCTGACCGTTAATGCCCCAGCGTTTTGCCAACTCTGGCAGCAAAAATCCTGAAGATTCAGTTCCTTCAATCAACTGTGGCATGTGATGGCGTGAAAGACCTGTTGCTGCCAACATGATGTCTGACCAGTCTCTTTTCTCAACATCCAACCAGAGGGTTCCTGCAGCATCTGACATCTCTGAGACCATTTCACCGCTAAGCCGCAAACGGAGAAAGTCTTTCGGCAACAAGACTTTGTTCACTTTTTCAAATAATGTCGGTTCTTCTCTCTGCAACCAAAGCAGCTTAGGTGCAGTGAATCCAGGCATTGCCAGATTGCCAGTGATTTGACGTGAATTTGGAATTTGCTGCTCTAAGAATTCACATTCGGTATCAGAACGCCCATCATTCCAGAGGATTGCTGGGCGCAAAACCTGTTGCTGAGCATCCAGAAGTGTAGCTCCATGCATCTGCCCAGAGAGACCAATGCCCTTGACCTGAGCTAGTGAATGTTGCTTACAGAGCTCCTCAATTCCTGCTTGAACAGCGTGCCACCAGGCTTCTGGCTCCTGCTCGGACCAAAGTGACTTGGGTCTCTGCACTGTCAAAGTGATACTGGCTTCGGCTAGGACCTGTTGTTCAGAACTGAGCAAGAGAAGTTTGACAGCAGAAGTGCCAAGATCGATACCGAGGTACATGGGCAACCTCAATGGAGTAGAAAGATGATCGCTGTAAGAATCGTAAGAACGAAAGAAAATAAGGAAGGTTGAGGGGAGACCGTTACGAACTCCCCTCCGGAAAAGATACTTAGAGGCCAACCTTAGTCAGAGCACGACGTGCATAGACCCGAGACATTGCACGGCGATAGTCTTCACTGACAGACCAATCGCTGAGCACATCTACACCATTGGTCGCTGTTTCTGCAGCAGCCTTAATACTAGCTGCGCTCAGAGCCTGACCTTTGAGGGCTCCTTCAACATTGGTGTCACGGAAGCCAACGTGGCCAACGCCACTGAAGCCTACACGTACGTCGGAGCAGGCACCTCCAGACTTGCCCACAGCTACCGCACAGCCCACGTAGGGATAGCGTGAAGCAGGCTGCGCGAATTTCTCGTAGCAGGAATTCGCATTCATCGACGTGGTAGGTACCCGAATCTCAACCAGTAGTTCATCTGGTTGGACTGCTGTTTCCCACAAAGCCACAAAGTAGTCTGTTGCCGAAACCACTCGCTGCCCGCTGGGTCCCTGAATCACCATGCTAGCGTCCAGAGCCAAGATTGGACCAGGGTAATCAGCTGCTGGATCAGAGTGAGCCATTGCACCACCGATTGTTCCTCGATTGCGCACTTGTACATCCCCGATCGAAGCAGCAGCATCTCGCAGAGCTGGAGCTTTTGCTGCGATCACATCAGAGGATTCAACCATCCAATGCGTGGCCATCGCGCCAATAGCAATGTGATCTCCCTTGTCAGTGACGTACCTCAACTCAGAGACACCACCCAGATCAATGACTGTGCTAGGTGTGCTCAAGCGCAGTTTCATCGCGGGAACCATGCTATGTCCTCCCGCGATGATCTTCGCATCTTCACCGTGTTGGGCCATCAGGGAAAGAGCTTCGGCAACGCTGCCCGCCCGATGGTATTCAAAAGCTACAGGAACCATAAACCTCCTAATTTAGAGGGGAGACCGAAGCCTCCCAAGAATTTGAATTATCAGGCGTTAGCGTTGTGAATCGCAGCCCATACCTTTTGTGGAGTCAACGGCATTTCTAGATCTTTGATACCCAGTGGTCGCAAAGCATCAACTACTGCATTGACAATCGCTGGAGTCGAACCAATTGCGCCAGCTTCTCCACAGCCCTTGACTCCCAAGGGGTTGTGTGGGCAAGGCGTTACGTTCCGATCAACCTCGAAGGAAGGAAGGTCATCAGCTCGTGGCATTGCATAATCCAAGTAGGTCCCTGTGGTCAGCTGGCCGCTTTCATCATAGACTGCGCCTTCCAGCAGAGCCTGGCCGATCCCTTGAGCCAGTCCACCGTGCACCTGACCGTCCACAATCATTGGGTTAACTACGTTGCCGACATCATCAACTGCGACGAAGCGCTTGATCTCTGTGGTGCCTGTTTCTACATCTACTTCCACGACGGCAATGTAAGTTCCAAATGGATAGGTGAAGTTAGCAGGATCGTAAAAACTGTTAAACTCGATTCCTGGCTCCAAGCCTTCGGGGAAGTTATGAGGCACATACGAGGCTAACGCAACCTCACCAAAACTAATTGACTTGTCTGTTCCCTTCACAGCCCACTTTCCATCGACATATTCCAGATCCTGCTCCGAGGCTTCCAACAGATGAGCCGCGACCTTGGCACCCTTCTCCTTCACTTTGTCTAGCGCCTTGACGATGGCACTACCACCGACAGCTAAACTTCGTGAACCATAGGTCCCCATTCCGAAGGGAACCTGCTCGGTGTCACCATGAATGATTTCGATATCCTCAAGAGCGATACCGAGGTGGTCCGCAGCAACCTGAGCAAAGGTTGTATCATGTCCCTGCCCGTGAGAGTGGCTTCCAGTGTGAACTGAAACCTTACCTGTTGGCTGAACGCGGACATTGGCACTCTCATAAAGACCAGCTCGTGCTCCCAGAGAACCTACTACTGCAGATGGAGCAATTCCACAGGCTTCAATGTAGGAGGAGAAACCAATACCGATGTGGCGACCCTGCTTGCGAGCTTCTTCCTGTTCTTTGCGCAAGTCATTATATCCAAGAACATCTAGTGCTTTGCGCATTGTTGCTTCGTAATCACCACTATCATATTGCAAAGCAACCTGAGTTTGATAACCAGGTTGATCCACACCATCAAACGCAGGAATGAAGTTTTTCATCCGCAGTTCGGCTGGATCCATTCCCATCTCAGCGGCAGCAGTGTCTATCAGTCGTTCCAAAAGATAAGTAGCTTCGGGCCGTCCTGCCCCACGATACGCATCGACTGGGGTAGTATGAGTAAAGACTCCATTCACTGTCACATGTATTGCTGGAGTCACATATTGCCCTTGTAACAGTGTCCCGTACAGATAAGTTGGGATGGCAGGAGCAAATGTAGACAAATAGGCTCCCAGGTTTGCATCTGTGTGAACTCGCAAGGCTGTGATGTTACCATCCTTGTCAAAACCCATTTCGGCAGTTGTGTTGTGATCCCGACCGTGGGCGTCTGTAACAAATGCCTCACTTCGCTCCGCAGTCCATTTAACTGGACGGGCTATCTGCTGCGAAGCCCAGGTTACTAGGGCTTCTTCAGCGTAGTGAAAGATTTTGCTACCAAATCCCCCACCAACATCCTTTGACACTACACGAGTTTTGTGCTCAGGAATACCAAGCACGAAGGCACACATCAACAATCGGATCACGTGTGGATTCTGAGAAGATGTGTACAGAGTATACTGGTCTCTGGCCTTGCTGTAGTCACCTATATAACTGCGAGGCTCAATCGCGTTTGCTATCATTCTTTGATTACGAATCTTCATCTTGGTGACATGGTTGGCTTGGGCCATACCAGCATCCGTGGCCGCCTTGTCACCTAACTGCCAGTCGAACGCTCGGTTATCGGACAATTCATCGTGTACCATCGGAGCGCCAGCCTCAAGAGCCTTGGAAGCATCCACAACAACTGGAAGTTCCTCATAATCAACTTCAATCAAATCTCCAGCATCGCGAGCCTGTTCCTTAGATTCAGCAATCACAATCGCCACACCATCCCCAACATGCAGAACTTTGTCTTTCACCAACAGTGGATGCTTGGGTTCACGCATCACCTCTCCATCAGTGAAATTAACCTGCCAGCCTGTGGGAATACCATTAATGTGAGCAACATCTTCACCCGTAAACACCGCAACCACACCGTCTGCTGATTTAGCAGCTGTAGTGTCAACACTTTTAATCTTAGCGTGAGCTAGATGGCTCCTAAGTATGTAGGCATGAGTCATTCGTGGTAGCACGATGTCGTCAGTATACTCGCCTGTGCCTGTGATAAAGCGCTGGTCTTCCACCCGCTTGATCGGTTCTCCAATCATCTTACCCATGAACTCCTCCTTGTGGTCTCAGGATTGTGAAGCAGCCCACTGAACTGCTTTGACGATGTTGTCGTAACCAGTGCAGCGGCAGAAGTTCCCTTCAAGGGCATGGCGAATTTCTTGATCGCTGGGGTTTGGATTTCGTTGAAGCAACTGCACAGACGACATGATCATTCCAGGGGTGCAGTACCCACATTGCAGTCCGTGCTTCTCTCGGAAGCCTTCCTGAATCCGATGCAGAGTTCCATCACTAGCAGCCAGCCCTTCGATTGTAGTTACTTCTGCTCCCTCACATTGAGCTGCTAGCAAGGAACAAGATTTGACTGCCTCACCATTGACGATTAGTGTACAAGCCCCGCAGCTGCTAGTGTCACAACCAACATGGGTGCCTGTCAGTCCAAGATTTTCGCGCAGGAACTGCACGAGCAAAGTGCGGGGTTCTACATCGTGAGAAACTGCCACCTCATTGACAGTCATTGATACCTTCATGAGTTCCTCCTTCAGGAAGAAAGTAGTGTATAGTTCCAATCATGGAACGAGGGAAACCAAGGTCAACGGTCAGATCGTTTCCTTGAAAATTAAACTGGTGAGAGTCCAGTTACGGTGTCAGATTTGATCCAACGATCACGTACCATAGCTTGTAGTCGCATCAATACGCAACTGTCTACCGCGCTGTACTTTGGCTAATTGACGAACCAGCCGACGTAAGCTACGCAAATTATGAGCAGAAGCCAAGATATCAATGTAGGGAAGTGCAGCCTGCATCCCCTGAGTTGAGGGGCGATAATCCGGATTTCCCATCAATGGATTCAGCCATATCACACTGCGAGAACGTGATTTCATGACACGCATACTCTCACCAAGTAAGTCGACGTCACCAGTATCCCAACCATCACTGATTATCAAGACAACCGTACCCGGATCAAGTAAACTCAAAGCGTACTGCTCTACAAACTCTCCAAAAGATTCGCCAATTTTGGTACCACCAGACCAATCAGGCACGGTTCCAGCCAACAGATTGAGCGCTTCCTCCAACTCCTTAGTTTGCAAGACCTCCGTCACCTGATGCAATGAGGTACTGAAGACAAAAGTTTCAATCCGGCGATATACACTTTGGAAAGCGTACAAGAACTGGATCAAGAAGCGACTGTAGAGGTCCATCGACTTGCTGACATCACAGAGCAGTACCAGCTTGAGTTTCTGGCGTTTTCTTTCCCGATGGGCTAAGTCAAGTAATTCGCCGCCGCGTCGCAAACTGCTTCGCATTGTTCGGCGCAAATCCAAGGAACCACGCTGTCGAGAAGCCTTGGTGCGGCGGCTGAAACGAACAGCCAAGGACTTGCCAATCTCATTGATTAGTCGAGCAACTTCATCGAGGTCTTGCCCAAGGAAGTCACTGAAATCTCGCTCTGTGACAACCTCAAAAGGACTGTAGCCTGCGGCTTCCTGCTCTTCACTGGCTTGATCTGCGTTATTCAGCCAGTCATTGATTGTCAGGTGTTTTTGCTTGCGGGGACGATCATCAATGATGACCGATGGGGCTTCTGTCTCTTCTTCGTCTCGGAAGCTGAGTTGATCAGCATTATCCCAGATATACCAGAAGCGACGGAAGTGTTCGTCGAAAATTTCCTGTTCCTGAGTGCTTTTGGCCAGAGTGGTACGCAAAGACCAGTAGAAATCTCCTTCTTCTAACAAATCAATCGCATCCAAGGCTCGGAGAGCATCCATCTGTTCGGATGCGCTGACACTAGATCCATGTTGTCGCAGCCAACGGCAAAAGCCCACAACATTTGCGCTGAGCTCACGTCGCAAAGCCAGATTATCAAAGCGAGTCTCTGACTTTCGTTTGGAAGAGGAACGTTCGATTAGGGAGTTATCGGGGAGCATTGGGATGTGATCAATTTGCAGCCGTCGGAGACTCCTCTGCTGTTTTCATCTCTTTAGCCTGGATACCCAAGCGCCCAAGGAAATCTGTGAGTGACTCTCTTACCTGGCGGACATCGTTGCGATCCTTGAAGATTAGCCCCAGAGTTTCCTCTACCATGCTTGGTTCAAGATGATCTTGGTGTAAGGCTGCCAAGGCTCTCGCCCAATCTATGGTCTCAGCTACCCCTGGTATTTTTTCTAGTTTCTGCTGACGCACAAGCTCCATGAAACGACACATTTGTCCTGCTAGTTCTGCGTCAACATCAGGTACTTTGTTGCGAACAATCGAGAGTTCTTTCTCGTATGGTGGGTAATCAATCCAAAGATAAAAACAACGTCGCCGTACAGCGTCAGAGAGTTCCCGAGTACGGTTCCCTGTCAAAATTACGTAGGGTGGTTCTTCAGCGCGAATGCTGCCAATTTCTGGAATTGTAATTTGCCATTCGGAGAGTATTTCTAGCAAGAAGGCTTCAAACTCCTCATCGGCCCGATCCAACTCGTCAATCAACAAAACTGGGGCTTTTGGATGAGTCAGTGCCTGTAGCAGTGGCCGTTTGAGCAAGAACTGCTCACCAAAAATAGAAGCTTCTCGATCTTCAAGGGAGCGCTCACTGTTTTCATCAAGTTTCAGGTGCAGTAATTGACGCTGATAATTCCACTCGTAGAGTGCCATGTTGGCATCAAGACCCTCATAGCACTGAAGGCGGATTAATTCCGTATCCAGCACTCGGGCCATCACCTTGGCGATCTCCGTTTTGCCAACACCCGCTGGTCCTTCGATTAGCAGAGGCTTGCGCAGCGTCATCGCCAAATACACAGACATCACAATACTTCGATCCGCAATGTAGTCTTGTTCTTCCAGTAATTGTTGCAGGCGTTGCAGTTGGTCGTGTTCCATCAACCTTCCGATTTGGGGTTAGTGACTTGTTGGGTACATTCCTCTAACGCATTCCAGGCCAACGCTGCACAACGGATACGGCTCTTATGCTTTCGAATGGCCATCAAAGGTGACAGAAATTCTGGAGGAGAATCTGGCAATTCACCCGTTTCCATTGCTTCTCGAAAAGTAGTTCCCAGATTGTTTGCTTCTTCCAAAGACAAACCCTGGATGCTTTCTCCCATCAATGAAGCCGAAGCAACACAAATGGAACAAGCGCGCACCTGATTACGGGCTTCTTGAATCGGACGTCGAGCACCCTCCGAGGGATCACCACCCAGCACAATGGTCAACTCCAGTTCATCTCCACAAAGGGGATTATGTACGACCGCCTTCAGATCTGCCGGTTCCAGCCGACCAGCAAAACGTTGTTGATGCATATGATCTTTGAGAATGTCTCGATAGAGCGATTCGCTCATGAAAAAACCTTTCGTACATTGGACAGAGCTGAGATAGCTCTGTCGATTTCCTCAAGCGTGTTATAGAGCGCCATGCTCAGACGAACTGTGGCTCGCACACCAAGGCGCTCGTGCAAGACCTGTGTACAGTGATGTCCAGCTCGTACTGCAATCCCTGTTTCATCAAGAATTTGCGCTACATCGTGGGGGTGCACACCCTCCAAATCAAAAGAAACCACCCCGGTACGCTTCGAGACCTGTGATGGTCCATAGAACGTCACATCTGGCTCCTCCGCCAAGCGGTTGAGCGCATGGGCAACCAGCTCCCGCTCGTGCTGCCGAATCTGGAAGATGCCCCATAGCTGCACGTATTCGATTGCGGCCTGTAAAGCAACTGCCTCGGCAATTGGAGGCGTACCAGCTTCCAAGCGTGCTGGAATTGCGGCCCAACTGGAACTCTGGCGACCAACCTTGGCGATCATTCCACCCCCACCTTGCCAGGGTGACATCTCATCTAATCGCTGAAAACGCCCACACAGCACCCCAATCCCAGTAGGACCATAGAGTTTGTGACCAGAAAAAGCGAGAAAATCACAACGCTCGGCCCAGTCGTCTAGTGGTATCCGACCAACAGCTTGCGCTGCATCAACCAGTACAGGAACTTCATAACGTTGAGCAAGGTCAAGGATCATTTCCAAAGGATTGATTGTTCCCAGCACATTGGAAACTGCTGTCACAGACAATAGTCGCGGGTGCTGGGTCAGGAGTTGCTCTAAATGATCCAACTCCAACTCACCTGAATCTGTGATGGAAACATAATCCAATTCAGCTTGTCGCTCCTGCGCAACCAATTGCCAAGGAATTTGGTTGGAATGGTGTTCCATCTCTGTCAGAACAATCCGATCTCCTGCTTGAAGACGTGGTCGTAACCACGCTTGGGCCACTAGATTTATGGACTCAGTCGTGCCTCGGGAGAAAACTACGCGTCGGCTATCTTTCACACCGATGAAGTCAGCAACTGCTTGACGTGCCTTTTCATAGGCCTCAGATGCATCTTCTGACAGTTGATAGACTCCACGGTGAATATTGGCGTTGGAGTGAGTCAAAAATTCCAGCAGGGCATTCAAAACAGGCTGAGGTTTCTGTGTCGTCGCAGCATTATCGAGAAAAACCAACGGGTGACCATGAATCACCCGCTGTAGAATCGGGAAGTCTGAGCGAGCTTCAAATAGGGAACGCACAACGAGATCCACCTTAGATGCTGCACTGCTTAACTTCCATCATCGATAAGCCTGTGCGCTCATGACGCAGCTTAACCACTTCGGTGATGATGCTCAGGGCAATCTCTTCAGGGGTTCTACCGCCCAGATCCAATCCACAAGGAGCTCGCAGTACCTGACGCAAGGCATCTGCATCCATTCCGCCTTCCTTGAGATATTCTACTACAAGGCGTGAGCGCTTTGCACTCGCAACCAGACCAATGTAGCGGGGTGTACCACGCAGAGCCGCCTGAATTACCTGCTGATCACCCTTGTGCTGGGTCAACACGATCACGTAGCTGTTCAATCCAGGATTGATTTTCTGATAATCAGTATCATCAGTGATCAACTGATCGGCAAATGGAAAATCCTCTCGGGTTGCGCCTGGGCTGTTAACGGTGACTCGAAAGTGCAGTAGGCGTCCAAGCTCCGCTACCAACTCTGCAATCCGGCCTTGTCCCACCAGCATTAACTCTGGTTGGGGCAGGAAAGGCTCAACGTAAACTTCCATCTTGCCACCGCAAGGCATCCCAACACCAAGCACCTCGTCATCCAGGTCGATTTCAATAATTTGTGTCTGACCATCCTGAAGACATTCCAGAGCCGTTTCTCGGACAGCGCTATCTGCACAGCCACCACCAACCCAGCCCAAGATCGACATCCCATCAGCACCGATGATTGACTTTGAGCCTGGCTTGGCTGAAGCCGAACCGACTGTTTTGATTACGGTAGCCGTGGCAAACGCGGCTTCATTTTGCAGCAGTTCGCTGACTTTATCATAGTATTCAGTGGACATAGTTCCTCGGTTGGAAACGGAAGACAGTTTACCAAACAGGCTGGGCACACCAGTCGCCGGTAATTTCCCTGGACAGAGACTTTTCTGCAAAGATGTGGTTTCAGACTGGTTGGTCGACAAAGTAGCGCTCATATTCCTCTGGTGTATCAATATCCCGCAAGACGTGATCCGTGCTCATTGAGTGCCGACAGACGCGCTCTTTATATTGACGAATCAATCCCCGACAGCCTTCCATCTTTGCATGATTCAACAACTCTTCGCGATAAGAGGCCGAAAAAAGCACCGGATTGCCCGGTTGATCTCCAACCACTGGACGAAGAATGAGTTGAGGATTTTCAACAAGCAGCATCTTGAACTGGCCTATCAATTCCTGATACTCAGCTGCCTCGATGAATGGCAAGTCAGAGAGACAGATCATGAAACCAAGGGCATTAGGGGAGGCAGCTCGAATTCCCATCCGAATCGAAGTCGTCATTCCCTCAGCATAATTCGGATTCTCTACAAATTGAATCGGGCGGTTAGCTAGGGCTTCTCGAATACGTTCTTTTTCATGTCCCACAACAACCAGTAACTCATCAGGTTTTACTGCAAGAATTTGATCAGCAATGTGGGCCAAGAAGCAAGACTCACGGAAAGGCAGCAGCAGTTTGTTGCGCTCCCCCATCCGCCGGGATTCTCCAGCTGCTAGCAAAATTACGCTGAGCATAGGTTACTTCATACCGAACATTCCCTTGAAAGCCGAACCAACCAATTGTAGTCCGTTGACTGGTTCAGGTTCCTCAGCATTCAGTTGGGTCTGCATGACTCGAATCTGGGTTTCCAGTCGTTTCACGGTAGCTTCCAGTTCGGTAACACGACCTTCCAAAGCAGGATCAGCGGCACTCGTAGGGGCTGCTGTGTTTGCTGCTAGTTGGCCGGTTGTTGCAGACGTCGCTGCCGGGGCTACTGTGACCGGTGCAGCGGTTGCCGGTGCTGCTGTAGGCTCTCCTCCACCTTCTGCAACTTCCCGGAATTTACCAACAAATTGTTCAATCAACTTATCATTGACTGCTACAATCATTCTGGAACCAAACTGAGCCAACTTTCCTGTAATCGACAATTTGATGCTGCTGGTTACTTCGGTCGCACCATCCACTTCCTTGAGATTAACCGTCATTGTCATTGAAGCACTACCCTTACCACCCGTGTCCTTACCAGCACCTTGAAGTACCATTTCCTTGGCCTGAGCATCTAGCTTTTCGAACCGCCCCTCTCCATTAAACTTACTAGTGACAGGTCCAATCTTGACACTAATTTTCCCCTTGAATTTTTTATCATCAATAATTTCAGTTAGTTGTGCTCCTTGTACGCAAACCACTACACGGCTGGGATCGCTCAGCAGTTCCCATACTTTGTCAACCGGCGCGTTGACGGTAAAGTTTTTATCTGCTGTGACTTCCATTTGCCTCTCCTCTCAGAATAAATAACGTTTCTAATTAATCTCCGAATCGTTTTCTTTCATCATTGATTTGGATCCAAACGAGAGACGGAGCGTCTGAAGGTAGATTGATTAGTTAAACTAATTAAAATAACACAAAAAATTTACAGATTCCTTTGAGTTTTTTAAAAAAATTGATCTTCCTATTGCAGCGGCACTTAAAGCGATAAAGTCTGCGACCTAGAAATGAGATTCAAGATCCAGCAAACTTTGAAGATTATGGGCTGCCAGGAAAGCCTCTACCCAAGGTAGAGCAGCCTGCATACCAGCTGTTGCAGGCTCATAACCCTGTGTTCCAAGCAGTGGGTTGAGCCAGATCACCTTGCGTACCTTGCCCCGAAAGCGTTGGAGTTGCCGAGCTAACAAATCGGGGGCACCAGTATCATAACCATCGCTGAGGATCAGCACTATAGTATTTCTAGAGAGCATTGAGCGGGAATACTCCGTATGAAAGTCCTTCAGGCAACTGCCAATTCTTGTTCCACTCGACCAAGCTTCCTCTCGTTCAGCCAGTTGTCTTAGAGAGTCTGGAAAAGCCCGAGTCTTCAGCTTTTCAGAAATTGGTGTCAATCGTGTGCTGAAAAGGAAGCCATCCATCCTCCGAAAATGTTGCTGCAGCGCATGCATAAAGCGCAGGAAAAACAGGCTATATTGATCCATGGAACCGCTGATATCCAGAAAGGCAACTAATCCTGGTTTACGCTCACGTCGTTGACGAAAGCAAAGATGTAAGGGTTCTCCTCCATGCTGTAGATTTCGTCGAATGGTTCCTCGAAGACTGATGCGGCCTGAATACGGAGAAGGACGCTGTCGACGAGAAAGTCTTGTGCTGAGTTGTTCAGCCAGCCGTCGCGTCAATTGCTCTAGTTCTTCGAGCTGAGACATTGGAATCGTGGAGAAGTCGGTACACCTCAGTGTTTCCTGCAGACTGGCACCAGCCACTTCTTCGTCTTCACGGGTCTGGTCACAGGCTTCTTGTGCTAAACTGGCAAAAGTCAGCAGTGATCGCTTTTGACGCGTAACAACACCCAGTGGGTTGACAGGTGGTCGGTCATTGGCAGTTTTCCGGGGCGGGGGAGGTCCCGGATGCCAGTATTGATCAAACAAAGGGTCGAATTGCTCATTCTCCCGCCTCGAAGAACACAGGAGCGCACGGAGGGCAGCACGGAGGTAGGAGCGTTGATCCAAAGGGCCAACTCGACAAGCTTCCAAGGCGGCCAAGGTTTCTGCTACTCCAACCCGAAAACTTTGGCGACGCAGAAAACGACAGAACTCAATCACAGCTGCGGTCAGGTCGGTCTGCGCGTTCATGTGTTCTGTGACAAATACTTTCGTCAATTTCATCCCACGGCTTCGGGCAATAGATTGTCCAGACCTCGCTTTCGAACCAGTTCCTGATCTTCTGTTGACTTCAGCACACACCCCATGGTGCGTTCAAAAGTCAACTCATCCAGGTGTGGGCGATTGAGCAACAGGAGTGCCTGAGCCCAATCCAAGGTCTCAGCAACACCTGGTGATTTGCTCAGTGGGAGTTCCCGCAGGGACTGAATACATCGCACTGTTTGACTCGCCAACTCTGCTTCTACCTGAGGTAACCGCTGGCGCACAATCTCCTGCTCTTGCTCTGTATCCGGATAGCCAATCCAGTGGTAAAGACAGCGTCGTTTGAGTGCATCACTCAACTCACGCGTCCTATTCGAAGTCAGTACCACATGAGGACGGTGAGTCGCTTGCACAGTCCCCAACTCTGGAATCGTGATTTGAAAGACAGAGAGCAATTCTAGTAAGAAGGCTTCAAACTCCTCATCGGCTCGGTCTACCTCATCGATTAGCAACACGGGAGACTTCGCTGAGTGACGCAGAGCTGATAATAGAGGTCGCTCCAACAGGAATTCTTCACTGAAAATTTGGGCTTGTTTGCTGTCTAGACGATTAGTACCACTCGCTTCTTCCAGTCGGATAGCCAATAGTTGTTTCTGATAATTCCACTCGTAAACAGCGCTGTGCACATCGAGTCCTTCATAGCACTGCAAACGGATCAATTCCGTTTGGCACAAGGTAGCTAGTGCCTGGGCCAGTTCCGTCTTACCAACTCCAGAGGGGCCTTCCAGCAGCAAAGGTCGGCCCAGATGTAATAGGAGAAAGACTGAGGTCGCTAGCGCTTCGTCGGCCACATATCCCGTAGCTTGGAGTTCTGTGACCACTGCCTGAGGATCTACAGGCAGAGGCAAGTTAGTCATGGAAAAATTGGATTTGGAGAGCAAGGAAAGTGAGGAGCCATAGAATATCCTCTAGTCAGCTAATTAGGAAATGACGCCCTTTTCCTTCAGAATTTTCCAAACTTTGAAGGGAGTAACGGGGATATCAACATGTGTCACACCCAAGTGAGAGAGCGCATCCACCACAGCGTTGGCTACTGCAGGCGGTGCCCCCACGGTTGGGGACTCTGCGACTCCCTTGGCACCCAGTGGGTGGTGTGGGGAAGGTGTGATCGTATGCCCTGTTTCCCAATTGGGAGTTTCTACCGATGTTGGCAGTAGATAATCCATGAAGGTACCGTTGAGAATGTTGCCTTCGTCATCGTAGATCAACTCCTCATACATTGCCGGGGCAATTCCCATTGCTAAGCCACCATGCACCTGACCCGTGACAATCATTGGATTGATGATATTTCCGCAGTCATCAATCGCCACGAATCTGCGAATCTTCATCTCTGCTGTTTTTGGATCAATGTCCATCACACAAATGTAGGATCCGAAGGGGAAAGTCAGATTAGGTGGATCATAGTAGTGTGTCGCTTCCAGTCCAGCTTCCATTCCCTGTGGGTGGTTGGTATAGGCTGCAAACGCAATATCCTGGATCGTCTTGGAACGTTCTGGGGCTCCCTTGACAGAGAACTTGCCTGGTTCCCATTCCAGATCTTCTTCACTGACTTCTAAGAGATACGCTGCAATCTTGCGAGCCTTGTCACGGATCTTGTGAGCTGCCTTAGCGGCAGCAGCACCAGCAGTTGGCGTACTGCGTGAAGCATAGGTTCCCAGCCCATAGGGAGCAGTGTCCGTATCTCCTTCCTCAATCTGGATGTGCATGGCTGGAATACCTAACTCCTCAGCGAGGATCTGTGCATACGTTGTTTCGTGACCCTGTCCTTGGGATTTGGTCCCAAAACGAGCGATCGCCTTCCCCGTTGGGTGGATTCTGACCTCAGCGCTGTCAAACATCTTGATGCCGAGGATATCAAAATCCTTGGAAGGGCCTGCACCAACAATTTCAGTGAAGCTAGAGATACCAATACCCATCAACTCACCCCGAGCACGTTTCTCTGCCTGCTCCTTGCGCAATTCCTCGTAGCCCACCATATCCATTGCCTTGCGTAAAGCTGGAGCGTAGTCACCAGAGTCATATTCCCAACCCAAGGCAGAGCGGTAGGGAAACTGATCTTTCTGAATGAAGTTTTGGAATCGAAGATCTGCGGGATCTCGTCCCAACTTCTGGGCAAGCACATCAGTAATCCGCTCAATCGCGTGCACAGCTTCCGTTACTCGGAAAGAACAACGATAAGCAACTCCTCCTGGTGGTTTGTTGGTATAAACCGCATCCATCTCGGTAAAGGCCGTTGGAATATCGTAAGAACCAGTCACAATGGAAAAGAGCCCTGAGGGAAACTTGGAAGGATTTGCTGCTGCGTCCGTATAACCATGATCTGCCAAGGTCTTGATTCGCAAACCGGTCATCTTACCTTCCTTGGTGGAAGCCAGTTCCACAGTCATATGATAATCGCGGGCAAAGGAATCCGCCTGTAGGTTCTCGGAGCGGTCCTCAATCCACTTGACTGGCTTACCAATCAGAAAGCTTGCAGCAATCGCGATGACGTAGCCCGGATAAACCGGCACCTTGCCTCCAAAACCACCTCCAATGTCTGGAGAAATCACGCGAATACGCTCTTCCGAGAGGCCAACGTGACCCGCAACAAGAGCAATCACAGTGCGAATCGCGTGGGGAGCCTGTGTCGTCATCCAGACTGTCAGCTTACCTTCCGCTTTTTCGTAACTGGCTACACAACCACAAGTTTCAATAGAAGCAACGTGAATTCGAGGGATATAAACTTGTTCTTTGACCACTATCTCTGCCTCACTAAAGGCCTTTTCAGTCGCCTCCTCATCACCAGTCTGCCAGTGCCAAATATGATTATCTGTCTTACCATCCTTATCTGGGCGTAATATCGGTGCGTCTACATCTAGCGCCTTATGTGGATCGATGATTGGCTTCATCGAATCATACTCAATCGAGTTTTCCAAAGCTTGTACTGCATCAGCAGCAATGTAGCGGTCTGTAGCAATCACTGCAGCGACCTCCTGAGCCTGATACATGACCGTATCAGTGGGCAGGACCATCTGGGTGTCTGACATCAGTGTTGGCATCCAGTGCAAGTTATACTGTTTGAGGTCTTCCCCAGTTATGACAGCTAGTACCCCAGGAATCTCCATCGCCACACTTTTATCGATACTCTTGATTTTGGCATAGGCGAAAGGGCTACGGGCAATGTCCATGTAGAGCATGCCTGGCAACTGGACATCATCTGTATATTTACCCAGCCCTCGGATAAAGCGTGCGTCTTCCTTACGTTTGAGGCTGTGCCCCATACCTCCAATTTCTTTGGATGTTTTGCACATTATCATGAGGTCTCCTCCTGCTTCTCGTTCAGTTTATTGGCGGCATACTGGATCGACTTGATGATGTTTGAGTAGCCTGTGCAACGACACAAATTCCCTGAAATTCCCCAGCGGATTTCCTCTTCTGTTGGGTTCGGATTTTTTTCTAGTAATTCTTTTCCCCGCATTATCATCCCCGGAGTACAGAAACCACACTGCAGTCCGTGCTCTTGGTGGAATCCCTCCTGCAGTGGGTGGAGTTCCCCACCTTGCTCCACTCCCTCAATTGTCTCAATTTTCTGGTTGCTTGCTTGAACAGCAAAGATAGTACATGCCTTAATCGACTTCCCATTCAAGAGGACTGTGCAAGCGCCACAACTGGAAGTATCGCAACCAATGTGCGTACCAGTCAGAGCCAGATCGTCGCGTAGAAGATGAATCAATAATTTACGTGCATCCACCTCGCGGGTGAATGATTCACCATTAATTTCAATCGTGATGCTATGCTTCGACATGGATCAACTCCTCCCTTGGGCGCGTTCCACCGAGCGGTGGAGTGCGCGTTGTGTCAGTTCACGAATCAGAGTAAGCTTATATTCAGCAGAACCTCGTAAGTCATCTGCCGGGCTGGATGCATCCGCAGCAAGCTCTCCTGCCTGAGCGAATAGGGCATCGGATGGCTGCTGACCACGCAAAGCATTCTCGGCATTAACCGCTCGGGTGGGCAGTGCCGCAACGTTGGTCAATCCGATACCCACCTGTTCAATGCTACCATTTGCAGCTAGAGATAGTTGGACAGCCACAGCAGCGGCGGCGTAGTCACCTACCTTGCGTTCCACCTTGAGATAACAGCCACCACTGTGAGAAGGTGGAATTGGAATCCGAATCTCGGTGAGAATCTCTCCATGCTCCAGTGCAGTTGTGAAGAAATCAGTGAAAAACTCATCAATAGGCACTATTCGGGATCCAGAAACTCCCGTAATCTCAATCTCAGCTCGGTAGGCCAGCATTGTTGCCGGATGGTCATTAGCAGGGTCACCATGAGCCAGATTACCTCCCACCGTTGCCAGATTTCGCACCTGGGGATCTGCAATCATCTTCGTGGTATCTACTAATAGCGGATAGCGTTCACCAATCCAGGGTAGATCTTCTAGGACCACCTCACGGGCCATTGTACCGATTTTCAGAAAACCACCTTCCTCATGGGCGTAGTCCAAGCCAGGAATGTGGCTGATATCAATCAAGTGGCTGGGTTCTGCGAAGCGTAAACGCATCGCAGGGATAAGGCTATGGCCACCAGCCAGCACCTTGGCTTCATCTCCATGTTCATGCAGCAGGGCAACGGCCTCCGGCAGAGTAGCCGGAATTAGGTAATCAAAGGCAGCAGGTATCATGTTGTGTCTCCCTAATGCTGTGGACTCCTAACGCGAGACCAAAATCACCTGGCACAGGCGTTCAGGTAAGACGATCGGTGACAGCAGTTTGAGTTGGTGGTAATTTGTCACACACAAATAGAACAACAGCAAAAAGGAAGGAAAGCAAGGTTTGGAAAAATATTTTTTCTGAGAAGTTTCTGCTGCAGGATTTGTTTTAAAGAGAGACTTTCCCAGAAAATTGGAAGAAATGATTCTGTAGTGACAGGAGTACTTCTGTTGTGAATCTCAGCGAGGTTCAAGTTCACAGTGTCGAAATTCAATCTGAGGAGTGACCTCTGTGCCAAAGTGTGTATTGCAGAAGTAAGCACCATGGAACTGGGTTCCACCTAATCGAGTGCTGTAAAAAATGGTCCCTGATAGATTTGATTTTGCAGACAGCTTAATCCCGCACCGCCGCCTGTCGGATCCTCTCCGCAAGTAAGGAAGGTTCCT
>NYVT01000071.1:0-13200 GCA_002684675.1 Deltaproteobacteria bacterium | reverse complement strand
GCAGACGAACCTTCCTTGCGTAACAACTTTTCAGCGGGCATGATCTTCCCCCGAGCAATTCCTGTCAAATCAGGAATCAGACACTCGACTTCAGTGATCTGGTGACGCTGAAGCCACTCATTCATTTGCCGGTAATCTTCCTCTTTCCATTCAGGAAACAGAGAAGACTTTTTAGAGTTTTGTGACATGGAGTTTATTGGAGATTAAGAAGGTTATACTGCGCAATCAGGATGGTTGAATCCGCGAGAGACCTTACTTTAACAATTTGCAGAGGATAAGGAGAAGGAAGAAGGAAGCGCCTGAAGTGTCAAGCGCTTCGAAAGATGCAGAGATCGAATACCGGATCAGGACTTGCGAATCGTAACTAAGCCACCGTTGGGGCCTGGAACTGCGCCCTTGATCAAGATAAGTCGCTCATTACCGATGATCTTAACGATTGTCAGTCCTTGTATGGTCACTTGGGTGTTACCAAATTGGCCACCCATCTTCTTGCCCTTGAATACACGGGCTGGGAACGCACACTGACCAATAGCACCAGGAAGCCTCTTTCCTCGGTGACCATGACTGGCTGGCTGTCCACCGAAACCATGACGCTTCATTACCCCAGCGAAACCACGACCTTTGGAAGTGCCTGCAACAGATACGAGTTCGCCTTCGCTGAAAATACTGTGGTCAAACTTTTGACCAATTGTGACAGCATCGTGGTCTTCTGCGCGGAATTCACGAAGAATCCGGACGGAAGCTTGTCCCTTCAGATGTCCCTTAGTAGGGCGATTCAGCTTGCGTTCAGCAATCTCTTCAAAACCCAACTGAACTCCATCATAACCATCACGGTCTTTGTTTTTTTTCTGGGTGACAGTCATCGGGCCGACTTGCAGGATAGTCACAGGAACCATAGTCCCGTTATCCTGAAAAATCTGCGACATGCCGATCTTACGGGCCAGCATTCCACTGATCATGGCAACCTTTCTTGGTTCAAAATAAAGGAACCTGCCTGATGGCAAGTTCTGCNAAGGAACTGGACTTAATTCTTGAAAAACAAATTAGAATAGTCNTTTGAGCAGGAATTGCAAGAATTTTTCAGATGAAGAAATGAGTCAGCAGNCCAATTAAACCGCCAAAAANGCCTCCCCAGACCACCAGCCAATCCAGATGCTGGCGAATCATATCTTCAACAATCTCCTTTACTCGCTCTGGGGTCAACTCGTCCAGACGCTGACGAACAATCCCTTCAATCCGTTCAGTCATTGTCTCTGCAGCATTTGCTTTGTGAAAATGTTCTTCCACAGTCTGTTGAACTTGAGGATCTGCCAGAATCTCNTGAATCAACTCACGGAATTTTTCCACAAAGGGTTCTTTTAGTGGAGCAAGTGCGGTGGGGCCACCCACCATTGCTAACATGGNAGCAAAGGACGATTCCTCGATCACACTCACCATAGTCTGAAAGGCCCGATCCGTATCCAATTGTTCCATCAGGGAATCAGCCCCTGATGCCAACAGCGAACCTTCGACATTGGATTCACGCAGGAATTGCTCGATGCGCTCAGGTGTGAAAAACTGATTCATCATGAGTTGGTGGATTCCAGCCTTGAAGTCTTCAAATCGCTCTGGGATAACTCCGGAACCGTAGAGTCCAGGCACCTTCTCAAAGAGCATATAAACCGCCAACCAGTTGGTCACCGCACCTGAAAANGCGAACAGGCCCATGCTCAACCAGGGATTGCCATCTTCATGGGGTAAGAATAGCCCAAGAATGACTAGCGAGAGTGCGATGCTATTTGTCAGGCTTTGTTTGTTCAACCAGGGATTGCGTGCCACAGNTTGCATAGTGATGCGTCTCAATAAGGAANATTCAGATTTTGAGTTAAAAAATAAAATCATATGGTCCTGCCCNTGACAAGTGCAATGCGATTGCAAGTTGTTGATAGAATATCTTCGGCTGGTTCAGAGCAGCATAAGGAATTGCCGACTATGTCATCCCCGCTATGTTGTGTCGCCTGTGGTGGAACAAATTTGCGTCTTCTCTTGCTGAGAGGACAAGAAA
Source organism: Deltaproteobacteria bacterium (assembly GCA_002684675.1). Classification (GTDB taxonomy): domain Bacteria; phylum SAR324; class SAR324; order SAR324; family NAC60-12; genus JCVI-SCAAA005. The sequence goes on along the minus strand of NYVT01000071.1, from coordinate 11,156 downwards.
GGGAACGCTTCCTACATTTGCGTTGCCACACCTGCAGTGAAGAAGGACTGGTCCAATGCGACGAGTTGAATAACGANCAGACCGCAGACCTGACAGCCTGTCTTGATGCCCGGCCAGATATACGTGCGCGCCTTCAAGAAGAGTGGGGCCAGTGGCTTGCCTGGAAACGGCGCTATGCCTATCCAAGACATTGGCCTACACCTCCACGTCGAATTTCCTCGTGGTGGATGGTGGGTATTCTCCTATTGCTACTGGNTTGGGCCNTTAGCGATATCTGGCAAGTCGCTGGAATTTGGCGTGAANATGTTCCCANCCGACAAGCTGTGGTCAATGAATACGTTGAGAGACTACAGGGCATCGAGTGTCTACCAGAGGCTATGCGAGAGAAACTGAGAACTGTTGAAATTNACTACACTATNGAACCAGCGGTACATGGGAATCTGGTCCAGTATGGTGAAGCAGGAGTGTACTGGGGNGAAGAACAAATTCGGGTGCATCGTTCGAACTTCTGGCTCGGTACAATCCCCAAACGCGCCATTTTACTAGAAACACTGGTCCACGAAGCGCGACATCGTGTCAGTCCCGCTCTGGGACACAACGCCCTCTTCCATCAATTGGTGCAGCAGGACCTCCAGTGTGTCCTCAAGNACTGGTAACAGGAGAAGCATGGAAAACCTTTTCAATGACGCCAACCGAGCCTTCGGTCAAATTGTCCGAATCTTTCGCAGGAGCCCACCCCTCCGATACGGGGCTCCTGTGGCTTTTCTGGTAATCTGGTACTTGGCAACGGGGGATCTGCTCAGTTCTTTGGCAATGATTGTTGCCTTGGCTCTTGGGTGGCTTAGTGCCCAGGAACCTCCGAGATATTGAGTCAGGGAATGTGGCGCATTGGCACTGGCTTTGATGTTCATGCTCTGGTGGAAGGACGACCGCTCATCCTTGGAGGACTAAAAATTCCGCATGAGAAAGGATTGCAGGGACACTCTGATGCAGATGTCTTGCTCCATGCGGTGATGGATGCTCTNTTNGGCGCCCTGGCCTTGGGAGATATTGGTCAGCACTTTCCCGATTCTGATGAACGCTATCGAGGGGCAGATAGCCGCCAACTGTTGCGTCACGTGCATGAAAAGGTTCGCGAAATTGGCTTCACAGTAGGCAACTTAGACTGTACAATACANGCNCAGCGNCCNAAGCTGCGTCCTTACATTCAGGAGATGTGTAAAAATTTATCAGAAGATCTTCAAGTCTCTGTGGGACAAATCTCAGTTAAAGCGACCACTACAGAACGCTTAGGNTTTGTGGGGCGCGAAGAGGGTATCGCGGCGGAGGCAGTCGTTTTGCTGCAATCTGTTTCCTGGAAGAAAAGTTATGGAAGTTGACTTCGAATTCGAGGTTGGTCCGAGTAAGGAAGGCGTTCAACTCTCGATCAAGTCGAGAATGGGGAGAGTCCTAAAGGTCACCTCCATCGAAATGACCGAACGGGAGGCTCTGCGCTTGGCTGAAGTACTGACTCGAAGTGTACAGGAACGTCAGGCAAAGGCTCCAGAACATCCTCCAGACGCACAGGAGCCCATCAACTGAGATTAGCGTTTTCTCCTACCAAATCCACCNGATCTACGCTTGGGCATGGTTCTNCGGGGTGCTGAAACCCTAGGTTTTTGTACTGCACTGGAACCAGATTTTTTTGCGCTGCCAAACCCACCAGATCGATTGGCCGTTGCTGCATTGCTCTTGGAACGGAACTGAGCCGTCTTTACCTGATTCAGTGACTTGGGTGGAACTTTCTTGAAATTTGATTGACCAACCGACTGTCCNTTGCTGTTCTTCACAGTATTTTGTGATGGATTAGAAGAAGCCATGGAGGAAGTGGCACCTGAGCGCTGGCTTTGAACAGTTGATACGTTTCTTGGAGGACCGCCATAGTATCCTCCATATCCCATAGGGGGAGAGAATAGCGCACTCATCATCATTGAGGTCAACAGAATCGTTCCCAGTCCTGGGGAAGAATAGTGATAATAAGGCGCTGGACTGGAATTGTACATCTGAGGGTTAGGTGCCGACTGCATAGAAAGCTCATCCTGGGCATTCTTTGTAGCTGAGGCTGTCATGATCTCAATAGACTTGTTCTCAGCGATGTCTCGCCAGGCCTCCTGGTCACTCCCAGGTGGTAATTCACTTACTTCGGCTGGATCAGGCACCTTGATCGAGAATTGGATGAATTCCTGATCAGACGAGGCACTTGCCGGCATTACAAGGATCGGGTCGGCCAGACCATCTGCGTTCAAATCAATTGTGCTGATATCCCGAATCTTGTTGGAAATTTTGCTGACCAGTGAAGGAATAAAATCTGCTTCGCTGACTCCAGCTTCCGTTGCTTCCTTCATTGCCTCTGCCACAACTACCGGTATCAGCTGTGGATCGAGATTATCGGTCAAATCCACTCCAAGTCGATTCACAGCTTCTTCGTTCAAGGTATCGCTCACACCGATCGGTACATTGCTGTTGCTGTAGTTGACGACATCATTGCGATCTGGCTCACTCCCTCCGAAGATTAGCCAACCCAATCCCAGTAGCACCACAACACCCAANGCTCCTTTCCAAGAGAGCAGTTCTGCTTTCCAATCAATGTCCCCACCACCTTTTTTTTGTGGGGTGGGAGTTTGCTTTGAAGGTTGGTTGTCGAGGTTGTCGAACATTCCCATGATGTCTCTCTTTTTTTAGGCTGGATGGGGGTTATTGAAGAGATTCAGAAAACTCNCACAACTTATCTTCATTGTGGGTTGCTTAGCAAGTCGATCAGNCTGGAAAACTTTCAGAAGTTTATGATCAAGCTAGCTCCCAGTTGGTTGAGGTCACTGTCGTCCACATCTACCTTGCCCAACTCATTTTCCAAAGGTGCATCATTCAAGGTGATCTTGCGACGAGTGACTTTACCTACTCCTAGCTGCAGTTCAATATTAGTCAGCAGGTGTAGATCAAGGGTGAACTGCTGGCGGAATTGGTCTAGGGTCAGGACATTACCCTCCCACGGNTCCAACCGGGCAAGTCGATAGCGGGTCGTGGAATCATCAAATTCTAAACGAAGTCCCACCCCAGCAAATGGTCTCAAACCGATTGCCAATCTCCTCGGGTAAACCAACTCGAGNTCAAAGTTGGCAATCCAACTTGTGGACACACCAAAGTAGGGCAGTACAGGGGGATCATAAGAGCCTGGCAGGTGCAAAAAACCAACAGACCAAGCCAGAGAACCTGAATTGCTCTCGTACTGNGCAAGGGGAGTAATGTCGCTAATTTCTCCAAGGTAAACCTGCTGAAACGCCCCAAANGCCCAACGATCTGAGGCTCCAGCCTGAGGATAGAAAAGCATAGAGACATGAGAGTGATAGTCCTCGTTGCTCAAATCACGTCGGTCGCTGGCNATCCGATAGCCTCCACGGATGATGAGAGCACTCTCACCCAACGGCAGCGGCAGAAATCCTCGCCAGCCCTCACTATGCAGTTCGGTGGGCAGATCATTCCCGCTGAGACCTAGTTGGCCATTCTGATCAAGTTCACTAGCTAGNAGGTTCGGTTGGGAGTAACTCAGTTGAAGATCTTCTCGGAAAAGAGACAGGAGGTAGAGATTGAGNACCCTGTACTGGCTCTGTAGTCCAAACTGAGCCTCTTCGAACTGCGTACCATTGTCAGCACTCACTCCACTNTTCCCAAAATCAACCTGCTGATAGCTGAACAGACGTAGAGCCGTCGATGGTGCGGAGGAACGGACCTGAAGCCATTGTGCCTGGGCTGAGAATCCCGCAACTAAGAACAGAAAACAGCAAAGAATCACGCGCATTTAGGGACGCATCAGAGAGAGTTCTTGAGTTTCCAACGGTCGACGGTGTCCCGAACCAGTTCCAGCTGNGAGAGCAAGGCATCCTGTTGCTCCTGGTTCAGATCCCTCCAACCAATGGCAATTTCGTCTTGGAGACCTTGCAATTTCTGGACACGATGAGGTTCCAGGTTGTTCAGACGAGTGATGNCAGGCTGCCAAAGTTGACGATTTTGGTGTCGGAATTGGTGAACCACTTCATTGTAGTTCCACTCAAAAAGGGCACAGATTTGACGTAGGAGTTCCGGACTCGGCCTGGTGAGATCCTGCTCAATCTCTTCATACAATTCTGTAGAAATCTGCAGCAGCAAAGCCAATGCTTCTGAAGGTTGGCCAAATTCCTCCCGTGCTTCTCGAAGTCTTTCTCCCAAGTTGAATCGATTTTCTGGAGGAGGCTCATTCCACTCTGGAGTTTCTGGCTTGTTGGGGAAACGATTGCGGATGTCTCTAGCAGATAGTGGAGGTTGGTAGCCTCCAAAACTCGGATTCGTTGAGGTGATCAGGCGCTGTCGCACCTGGCGGTAATTCCACTCAAACATTGAGCAGATCTTGCGTAATAACTCATCTTGAGGAATAACACCATCTTCCAAAGCCTGATAGTAGTCTACGGGAATCCCAAGCAGTGTTGATAGTCCCTCCAGGGTTTGCCCGACGGCCAAGCGCTCAGCTTGCAACTGTTCACCGAAAGTGGCTCGTGCTCTGCTTCCTTCTATTGCCGATGTTTGGTGGGCCTGCGGAGTATTTAGCGCCAGTCGGCTAATGTCCTGATAATTCCACTCAAAAAGGGTACACAGACGTTGGAGAATGTCAGTTGGTGGAATCCAATCTTCCTCCAGGCGTGCATAGTCATCTGGGTCCATCTGCATCAGTAGAGCGATAGCCTCTACACTTTGATCAATGGAGAGTCTGAATTCTTTGATCATTTCATTGAGCTTGGCCACGAACCTCTCTTGTTCCAATGAATTGGTACAGGTCTTGATTGCCAATCAAGATCTTTTCTGCCGGAATTCACTACCTTCTCGCTGACGGCATCTCCACAAATGAATCGACTCGCCTTCCACAGTTTATTGCTCATCTTTTTGCTCGCAGCGTCTACGTTGCCCGCACGGACTCGTAATGCAGGCCTTGGCCCTTTGGAAGTCCGGAACCACTACCCGTTGACTCACGCCTACTTGTGGATGTATCCAGAAAATACAGCCACCTTACCGGATGGGGAAGCGCTTACTAGTTATAGCTTCTCGATGGCGAACACCTTTGTCAATACTCAGGGCAGTACTCAGCAAATCACCAAAACCGAATATGACCGGGGAATTGTTGCCAGTGATTTCAAAAGCGCAGATACAGGCCAGGTAGTGCCAAATTTGGGCCTGTACATGGACGTGGAGAGCTACCGCCAAAACTTCCGTTTCAAGTACGGCTTCACACCATCTATTGAATTGTCAGTTGAGTTGCCCTTCCTGACCTTGGCAGGAGGTATTATGGACGAATACGTAGAAGCTTTTCATGGAATAGTTGGTGTCTCAGATGGAGAACAAGAGGGTGCCTATCGAGAATACTCAGATCGCAACAAATTTGGCTATTATGTAGCCCGCAATGGAGAATTGCTTATTGCAGATGATTCCCCAATCTATGGTGACACCTTCCTTGGGATGCGTGGAGACACCAGCTTGGGAATCAAGTGGAATCTCTGGGAGGGTGGCCGGATCATACCAGCCTTTACACTTAAGCTGAACTACAAGGTCGCCAATGGCGAGAAGACAGATGGAGGGCAGGTCAGTTCTGGGGCTGATGACCGGGGCTACATGTTTACATTTTCCAAGGGTTTTGATCCTTGGTTTGTCTACTTTGGGCAGGGAATGACAAGTTTTGGGGAAAACCCATCCTGGGTCTCCGATTCGGTTTTCCACCGTTTCATCAGCCTCGAGTGGATGATGTTCTCCAATCAGTCCCTGGTCATCCAGAATGTGATTCAAACCAGCATTTTTCCAGAAGAAGGAGATCCATCTTCATCAATTCCCGAGGAGGTTCGCAACTACAACTTACAGGCATCTACCGCATTGATCATGGTCGGTTACAAGATTCAAATTTACAATCTTCAGTTCGACACTGGCTTTGTACAGGATTACAGTAATCGTGGGAACGAGACTGACTTCGTTGTCTTTTTTGATGCGGGGTTGAGATGGTGAGGCAAATCATTCGCTGGAGCCTGCTCTTGCTAATTTGGTCCGTTATGGTTCACACGGCGCAAGCTGTAGAGCAGACCTTCTACTTCACCTCACTTCAGTACGGTAGCATTGACACCAAACGCAATGCACCACCATTTGCCGCTGATAGTGATTATCTAAGTGCGATGGAAAGCGATTACGGGGCGGTTTCCTATGACCCTAGAGTGGAACCTACGGTGATCTCATTCGAATACTATCGAGTCAATGGCTACTTGGGTATCGGATTCAGCATTGATCTGCTCTCAGGTATTGCTCAGAACGACCCACCTAGCGGCGTTTTCTTACTCCCGAACTATAATCAGGAGTATCGATTCGGCGGAGGAAGTCGCGTCACCACGGAAACCATTGGTCTACTCTACGGACTAAGCCTCTATGGTCGCTTTGGCTTCTTCTATCCATTTATCGGAGTTGGTACTGGAAACTACCTGAGTAAAGTTGAAGAATATCTTGTTGAGGGTGACGGGACCAGTAACTATTCGGTAGTTTTTGGTGAAGTTTTGGAGCCTTACTACTATAAATGGGGGATTCGGTTTCCTTCCGGAGAATATGGGGTCATGCTTTCACAGTATTACATTCGCGCCCCACTCACTGTCGAATCTCGTAACAAGACTCTAGAGCTAGGGGGTGTTGGAACCTTCTTTGGTGTCTACATGGGATTCTGAAGCCGTAGGACGCGAGCGCTCTCTATACGCTTTTTTGGCCGCTGAATCATCAGAAGCTGATGATTCAGCACGCTTGTAGCCTAGTTCAGACTGGTGAGGACGTCATCGAATTCTTCATANGCCCCACCCCAGTGGTCAGCCTGCACATTGCGTGATTCCCGATCTGGCTGTGGAGGAAGGATCTCAATTTCTTTCCCTCTGTTCAAAAAGTGCTGCACAGCTGCCTGAATCTTTGCATGCTGGCGCTCTTTTGCACTATCCTCCCTCCAAGTCTCATCTTCAAANACAGACTCACTCCATGCTGAATCGTTTCTTTTTTTCATCGTTACCTNTTTTGGAAAAATTTATTACTAGCACTCTATGAGAGCAAGTGCTAACAACTTTGTCAATAACTATTGAGNGGGNCTTGCAATCTTTTTCCGGCTATGGTTAAAGAACCCTTTTTTTGCTAANTGCCAAGCTGCATAATTCATGAAAAATAATTTGGAATTGTAAATAAAGTAGCAATTTTTCCAAAAAAGCGTTCCGACCAAAGTTATTAAAGAGGGTAGGAGCGCATCTGAAGAGCCCTGGGAATGGATTTTCTAATGGCTTCCTTACAACATAAGAGAAAATNGNGGGGAAATTGGGNAGAGAATATGTAGATTTTATGGAGACTGGAACAAGCTATCTTCAAACANNGAAAGGCTGATCCAATCCCCGTTCCATTTGGGCNAGACCTAGTGCTAAGTTAAGCCTGTACCCCTGACCCNGGGTNACATTGTTTGTGAATTTAAAACGGAGGAACACTGAATGGGGCATCGAACTGAAATCCACGACAAGGTACTCAACGCTAAGAGCCTGCAAGATATCTCTGAAGCCTATGGTGTTTGGGCCAAAACCTATGATCAGGACCTGCTANACAACTTTGGCTACCNGGCGCCTGCGCGAAGTGTAGAACTGTTGTCGAAGTACCTGCCGATGGATGAGGCTCTTGTACTAGACGCNGGCTGTGGGACCGGATTGGTTGGTCAACTCCTTGTGAAAGCGAGAAAGTTCCAAATTGATGGGGTTGATTATTCTCAATCCATGTTGGCTGAGGCAAAAGCCAAGGGGTGTTATCGGGCACTGCAGCAAGTGGATCTGAACCAGCCTTTGCAAATAGTAGCGGATACCTACGATGCGGTGATCTGCATCGGTACATTCACCCTTGGGCATGTGCAACCCGATGCCCTACATGAGATGTTGCGTATTACTAAATCTGGTGGACGGATCTGCTTCACCGTTCGGGACGAGTTCTGGCTAAAAAGTAATTTCGGAAGCCTGCTCAACGAGTTGGAGCAAGCTAGTCAGGCTGAACTCAGCGAATTACAAACCATTGACTATATCCTTAGTGAAGGTTCGAAGTGCAAGCTGGTCTTGCTAACGGTGCTTTGAGAGTACAGTGGGTTAGGATANTTTTGTGGGATGAATGCGACTTTCCNAAAATCCTCGCCCGTTGAGAGAAGGAGGACCACGCCATTGTTGGGTGAGGGATTGTGTTTAGCTGAGATGTGAGGAAATGGAGAAGTTTGGANTAACCTCTCATTCNCACGATGGGCTCTTTTTCCCTGAGGGAGAAAGCAAAGCAGCAGATCAGTCTTAGTNACAAGCTGAGAAGTGGAAGCAAAATCTCTAAGGAGANCAGCAGAGGTTGTCTTGTAGAAGGNAGCAGAGGACACAAAAAAGGAGAGACGCNAACGCCTCTCCTGTATGGTTAATAGTTAATGGATATTACCAGCTGAATGGCATTGACCCGACTAATACTTCAGAGTCTGAATTTTGAATATAATACAGCGTATTTTGTTCTGGGTTAAAATGTAGTCCTTCAAATTTAGTTATTGGAGAATATTTCTGATTGACAGGAACCTCGCTGAGATTCCTTACCAACCCATCTTTTATGATTGTCGAGTTTGATAAGTCAAAACGATCACTTACAGAATACATATGAATTTCGCNNGACAGATTTAAGGTAATAAATTTAGTCCCATCTGCCTTCCAAATTACCCCATCAATAGCGTCATTACCTCCATATCCAAATGTTGCATATGGTGTTGGNGATAGTTTAGTGATCGTTGAGAAATCATACGATCCAGCCAAATCAAACTCCTGAATCCGTTGATATCTTNCTTGGTCGGATGCGTAACTATCAAATCTAGNAACAATCATTTTTGTACCAGTTCATCTACGATATCAATTTGACGTTGGAGTCTTGTCGAAGGAACATCTTGACTGNGGTTATTCAGATTAACTACTTGTTCAACTGGCCCNATCAATACAGAAATGCNTTTGCNTTTTTCTCGAACTTTATCTCCAACAGCAACAATCAAAGACATCCTCCCTCCCTGAATAGTTTCAAATAACTGGTATTTTTTTAAGTCGTACCATTCTGGAGAATAGTTGTTGGAGGGAGAGGTTCTAATATAGTCATAATGGGTTAGTGCATTCACTTCTTGAATGATCGTGGCTGATCCTGTCTCAGTCTACGTCTTNCATGANGCAGGNNTNGATGANTACGACACCTATCGGGAAGCAAAAAAGCAGATTCGTTGGGCCTAAAGATGTAACCTTNGGGAATAAATTTGCCTTCTAGCAAAGCCACAAGCAGAAGCAGCGTCCTTAAGGAGAGCAGAAGGGGTTGTATTGTAGGGGCAAGCGGAGGNCATAAAAAAGGAGAGAAACGAACGCCTCTCCTTTGTGGTTATNGTTAATGAGTATTGTTAGCACCAGTAACAATGGTGAACTCTCTCACTCCATCATGCTTGGCACTGTTGTAATGCTGTGAATCTTTATACTTGATGATCTCAACTGTATGGAAGCCATCTTGAACATACACATAGTCGTTCAGCATAATAACTTCTCTGCCTGTTGGACCTTCAATCTCTTTCTCCCACTTGTCTTTCTGTGCTTGGACCCACTCTGGATTACAAGCGGTATACTCAGCGATAGTGTTAAATGTCTGCCCAGAGCACTGCATCTTACCTGTTGTAATGGCCCAATTGTTAAATGAGTTTTGACCCATTAAAATCAATGTGTAAGTGAAGTAGCTCCAATCTCCATTCACATCAACAGTGTCAATCTGGCGCTTCTAGTCCACTGGATATGAAGTAATATCGTTAGTTATCTTGTATTGATTAATATGGGTACCAATCTCACGTACCTTATCACCAGCAGCGACATACAAGTAAGCGTGGGATCTCATATTTGGCTCAACTACTTTAAATCCGTTACCCTCAGTTTGGACACTATTCTATACATAATCAACCTCGTATGGAATGCCAAGTGTTGCTTCTTTAGTAGCCACTCATACCATCTACGGTAACTGAGGTAGGAGCTGAAAGTTCGCCTAAACCAAGTGGACTTACACCAGCTACAGCATATGTGTATTTCTGTTCTGGTGTTACGTTCTCGTGATTAAAGACAGTACCTCCTTCTACTGTAAAGTAGGGGCTGTTCTCATCAATATTACCGTTTGTGGAGTAATATACTCTGTACTCGTTAACACCGTCGACAGCCTCCCAGCCAACTACTACATTATCACCTGGCCCATTAACAGCTGCCACATTTTCTGGAGTACCTGGCAGTGTATTCTTATACACAACCATTACTTCCTCATCTGTCAGTGTATCACCGAAAATCATGAACTCATCAATGTAGCCTTTCCATGGCTCACGTCCCCTACGATTCAGACCTACTTTCAAAAGGTTGAACTCAGTATCCATATTGTCCTTTGTACCCACCAGCTCACCATCTATGTATAGCTTTGCAGTACGATTGCCTATTGTAACTGCTAAGTGTGTCCACTCACCAAGTTTCAATCGATTAGGAGCAGTTAGCTTCTGGTTGTTGTTGCAATGCTTACAAGCGAACAGTTCTGGCGTCATATTGTCAGTTACATTCAGTTGGAAGCCCTTGCCCCAACCATCACCTTCAATATCGTCCTTGTCTACTACAGCAGTGGTGCTAAATACTGAAGCCCACTTGTTCATGTCTTCGTCTGCGTTGACCCAAACTGAAATACTGAAGCTGCCATCAGCTACCTCAGAAACATTATCGTCTGTGAAGTCCAAGTTGTAGCCGTAGCCGCCGTCACCATCAAAGTGTCCAGTTTTACCATTTACACAACCTTTGGAATACACAATGGAATTGCCAGTTTCAGAGAGGTTGTATGATCCGGCTGAGTCATCCAAGTTACCCTCGAAGTTGTAGTAAGCTACCATTCCGGTTGGCTGATATGTGCTTGGAATACATACAAGTGGCAGAGCAGAGGCCGTTTCTGGGGTGCTCACAATGGCGTTACCATCTGCATATACTGCTTCAATGGTGTAGGTATGATTCGCTCCTGCTTCCAGGGGGGTATGTATGAAGGAGAATTCGGTT
>NYVT01000070.1:0-44016 GCA_002684675.1 Deltaproteobacteria bacterium | reverse complement strand
TGTTTTAAAATCAACAACTAGTCCAATACTTCTTTCTGATATAATTAAATTACCAAAAATTTGATAGATCGATATCAATACAAAACTAAGGAGACCAAAACTAAAAAGTCTAGTGATGTAAAAAGTTACTAAATTATTAATTTTTTGTTTCTTTGGATCAGAATGATAATAAGCACCTTCTTCTGACATATTAAACTTTGAAGATTAAGAATTTTTTGTATTAGAATATTCTAACTATATCAGGTTTTCTACCTACCCCTACGTTTACTGTAAATAAGCGGGAGTTGGCGCAGTTGCGTCGTTTAGACAAATAAAGTAATCTCCGAGATTTGGAGAACTAACGATGCAATGTCCTCACTGTACTCATCCTGACTCTATTCGCTATGGCACCAGCCGTGGTGTCCAACGCGACCGCTGCCAAGCCTGCCGACGGATTTTTCAGACGCTACGACGCGGCAAAGATCCAGCCCTCAAGCAACAGGCCTGTCAACGCTATCTCGAAGGGATGGGGATGCGAGCTATCGGTAGGGTTCTCGGCATCCATCACAAGACGGTCTCTCGCTGGTTGGTGCGAGCTTCCCAAGCACTCCCAGCAAACCCACCACAGACCGAAGCCTGCTCCTTCATCGAAATCGATGAACTCTGCACTTTCATCGCTAAAAAAAATCTCAATGTTGGCTCTGGCTAGCGATAGACTCCATCTTTGGCAAGGTCCTCGGCTTTGTCTGTGGAAGAAGGACGATCAAAACCGGTAAGGTCCTTTGGCAGCAGATCAAGCACCTGCCGACGATGGGCTATGGCACGAACCTGCTGAAGGCCTACGAGAATTTTATCCCACACGCCAAGCATTACGCGGGAAAGACCTTCACCACACAAATCGAATCACTCAACTGCTGACTGAGGCATTATCTAGCCAGGCTCCATCGTAAAACACTTTGCTACAGCAAATCCAAAACGATGTGGGAAGTTTCTTTGAAACTGCTCATCCAGAAGCTAAACAACCCTTAAGCCCCAACGCAGGATCAGAATGAAGGATCAAGCAGGTGATGAGGGTGGTGCTGTCATGAAAGGCATTTTTCCAGGAGGCTGAGCAGTATTATTTGGAATCTGAGCAAGCATACGCCAGAGTACCAAGCTAGTTAAGGCTGCAGCAATCGTCAGGGACCATTCCAACTCGATCCAGTCGGCTGTGGTCCCGACCAACAAAGCACCGATAGCAGGCCCTCCCCGAAGGACTAAACCATAAAGACTCAGCAGACGTCCCCGGAACTGTGATTCTACCTCCAACTGCAGCATGGTCTGAGTTGAGATGCCACTTACCATCAGCAACAAACCGCATCCTGCTACGATAACCACAGCAAGCACAAACGATGGACTCCACGAGAGAATGGCTAGTAGCAAACACAATCCCCACGCAGAAAATCGGAAAATCCTTGGTAGCGCTTCGTAAGGTTGCTGACTCATCCAGATGCTACCAGTAACGGCACCAAGTCCCAACCCAGAAGAGAGCATTGCTAGTCCTTCTACCCCTTGGTAAAAAAGTAGATCTGAGACGCCTGGTAGTAGTTCTGCAAGTTGCCGAACACCAAGGCAGAGTACGACAAAAACTGCTAACCAAGGGCCGAGCAACGGATGTTGGCGAGCGTAGTGCAAGCCTGCGCGAATGCTTTGAATCAGGCTTGTTGGTGCAGTTTGACGTACCTGCTCTACGTGCTTTTCCTGAATCTTGAGATACCACAGTATTCCCCAGAACCAGCAGTAGCCAGTAGCGCTACAGCCCAATAGAATGGTTGGATTCAGCCATACGAGTCCGGCTCCTGCCAGTATGGGCCCAAGAAATCTTGCCAGGTTGAAGATGATTGCGTTGAGTGAAATAGCGGATGTCAGGTGTTGGCGAGGTACCATTGAAGAGATCAGCGCCATCCGTGAAGGCTGAGCAAAGCTCGTGACCAACCCCTGTATCACGACCAGACCAATTAAAACAGGTAGGGTTAGCAAATCATTGAGCAACAGTATGCAGAAGAGCAAGGCCTGGAGGAAAATCAGTCCCTGAGTAATTCGAAGTAGCTTGATGCGACTATAACGGTCTGCAAAGACTCCTGCTACAGGAGTCAGCAGCAGGGAAGGCGCCAGTTCAGCCATTGAAATCGCTCCCAGCCAGAAACCAGAATGTGTCATCTCCCAGGTGAGCCAGCCAACCGTAGTACGTTGTATCCAGAGTCCTAGCAGGTTGGGGATGTTACTGAGTACATATTCACGGTAGGGATGCTGGGCCAGGGCCTGGTAGATCGGATTTTTCTGCCAGCGTTCGATCAAAGCGAGTGGCATGGAGGCTCAGTTGTAGAGCAGTGAAATGGACTCAATCTCTGTCCGGTCAATTTCAAAGCGGCTCTTGCAGTATTCGCAGGTAACTTCCAGGTATGCCTGACCTGGTTCAAAGAGGGCTTCTCCTTCGTTGATGTAAAGTGATTGGAGGTTTGCCAGCATGCGTTCTTGGGAGCAATTACAGTGATACTGAACTGTTCGGGCTCCCATTGGCTGGAACTGTAATTCCTGAAAGTAGACGGCGAGTTCTTCTGGTTGCTGTAGTCCACGATTCATCAGGTCGGCTAGTCGTGGTCCGTAGAGTTCATCGCATTGCAATAAGGCTTCGGTGGAATGATCAATCTCGGTATCTTCTGGCAGCCCAGGCAACTGTAGAACCAGATAGCTCTGATCACTATTTTGGGAAACCCGTACCAGGCTATTGAACTGGTAGGAACGCTCTAATACCTGATTGATGATGTTGCGTAGAGGAACTCCGTTGACTTCAATGATTGAATTGTAGGGCTCCTTGGCGTTCTGGAAACTCTTGCGCACTCGGATAATACCAGTGATGCGTTCTGGAAACTCTTTGAGNTCTTCTGGCATCAGCAAGCAACGAACATGTCCTCCTGCTGTNATTTCGAGTTTCACCCGAAGATACGGATCTTCAGCATCTAGGTATAGGCCAAGCTGCTCTCCATGCTTGAGCAAGGCCAGCATGGGCATGAAACTCAGCACAACATCNCGGAAGTAAGCAAAGCCACCCCCTTGTAGAGGATGGATCAATGCCAGTTCCTGGACCAGTTGCTGTCCTTCCAGGAAATAAAAGGCGAAGCGTTTGGTCGAATCAACGAAGGTGTAGATGCGGCTTGCGAGCAGCTCCATGCAGAATCTCTTGTCAATGTTAAGTGNCCAACTCAANCNGCAAAGCGGCAGGCCTGAGGAAAGGTTTNCAGGAAGCGGCCGAAGTGCTCCCAGAGCGTTTCAACAGGCATTTGGCGCTGAATAAAACATTCCCCCAAANTGNGTAACAGGATGAAATTGACAGCCTGGTTCTCAGCTTTCTTGTCGTGAAGTAACAAGGCTCGGAANGCTGTAGCATCCAGCTGTGGTAGGGTAACTTCGGGAAGTAGNGGNAACAGAAAGTCACGGATGCGTTGATAATTCTCTTCGGTCAAATGACCTTCCTGCCAGGAAACATAGGTCGCAAAGAGCATTCCAGTACCAACGGCTTCCCCGTGCAGCCACCGTCCGTAGCAAGCGTGTGTTTCAATCAGGTGACCCAGAGTGTGGCCAAAGTTTAGCGTGGCCCGTAGTCCAGTTTCTCGCTCATCCTCTTCGACAATCCGACGCTTGATGTCACAGGATCGGGTGACAGCTTCTTCAAGAAATTTAAAATCCAGTGGTTCCAGCGNTTGCTGTTGTAGGAATTCGAAGAGNGAACTGTTGTGGGCCAGTCCATGTTTGGCGAGTTCAAAGTAACCTGCCNGTAGCTCTCGAATCGGCAACGTCTTGAGAAATTCTAGGTCAATACATACGTACTCTGGTTGCTTGAAGACACCAATCATGTTTTTACCCAGCGGATGATTGACTGCAGTTTTACCCCCAACACTGCTGTCTACATTGGCAAGCAGGGTAGTAGGAACCTGTACGAAGGGAATACCACGCATGAAGGTTCCGGCGGCAAAACCAGTCATGTCTCCAATCACCCCACCTCCGAAGGCAATCAACCAAGTCTTTCGGTTGGCAGAGCGCTCCAGCAGGAAGTCATAAATTCTTGTNAGATCAGAGAGTGTTTTGTGTGNCTCTCCATCAGGGATTACACAGGTGGCAGTCTCGAAGCCATTTTGTTGAAGTTCCGTAGCGAGTAAGTCNGGATACAGANGTTGTAAAGCATTGTTGGTTACCACAACCAACTGATGAGCATTNCGCTCCTGGAGTATTTTGGTCAAAGATTGAGACCAGTGGTTGGTCCCGATGGTNATTTGATAACTNCGACCAGGCAGATTTACAGTCAATTCTTGCATCAGTCTTCCGAAGTAGGCAGAGAAATTGGGACGAAGCGGTCACGGCCCATCGTCCAGAAGTTCATTTGGTGCCAGACCTCGCCATTGGGTTGGAATTCGAAGCGCCCGGTGACACCTTGAGTGGGCGGTTGGTTCAGCAGGGCCNCCCTCAGGGTATCCGGATCCTGATTCCCCGGTCGCGTTAGCAGTTGCAACAACAGCTTGGCAGTATCATACGCATAGGCAGTGTAAGCGGTGGGGCCAACGTATCCTTGGTAACGATAGAAGAATCGTTCGTGCTCNGCGACGAAGTGCTGTACCTCTTGGGNTTCACTGCGCGGAAAGAAACTATCAGTGAAGACAGCGTGACGAATGGTTTCCCTTTTAGGGGCAAAGAGTAGCAGAGGATTGTTCCAGCCACTATCTCCCAAAATCAGAGCGTCTTCGAGGCCGTAGACTTCCAGGTAGGGAAAGATAATCTCCAGGTCCTGGGTCTGATCACCAGCAATAAGGAAGATAGCATCAAANTTCTGCTCCGGCATTCCCCGATCTTTTTGTTTTTCAATCAGGGCATCTTCTTCGTCAGTTCGATAGCGACGGATGCCAGTAAACGANTCGAACTCATCCACGAAGCTCTTCTGGCTGTTTTCGTAGCGCTGAATATTCTGAATTTGGGCACCAATCGCTTTGGCTTGTTTCCAGAAGGCTTGTAGTTTCTCACGTCCTTCCCGACTGTCCGGATAGAGCACAACAAAGCGGCGTGCCTGCAGGTACTCGGTGGCGTAGTCTAGCAGCGCTTCTACTTCTTGCTCCCAACTGATGTTGTTGCGGAAAACATAGTCCCCCAGATCAGCGATACTGGTGGTCACCGAGAGTGAAATCATCGGCACTTTTAATTCTTCTGCTTCCACTGCTGCTGCTTCAGAGGTTCTGCGGGCAAGTGGGCCAATGATAGCCATAACGTGCTCATCCTCTACCAATTCACGGAATCCCTGCCGAGTGGTATCGGGATCCAGTTTCGTGTCGCGGAACACAAATTCCCACCGAGGTGGTAGAGGAAGTTGTAGAGGGTCTGCCTTGGTTACCTCAGTTTGATTGTCTAGCTGGAGAGCAGTCTGGTTATCTATCTGAGAAAATGTCACTGGATCTGCGAAACCACTTACAGGAGTGATATTGTCTGTCGAAGTGGTAACCACCATTTCTGCTTCCGTAGTCACGCTAGCATTGTCATTAGAAGTTACTCTCGTAAGGTTGTCAGACTCTACTGTATGGTTGTTCTTTGGGAGGAGAGGAGCTTCTTGTAAAGCCAGTCGCAACCCTTCGATCGTTTGNTGTGTCAGGCGTGCAGCGGTAGGAATGGTCGTAGTCAACGGCAGCAGCACACCAACTCGATAGGGTTTGAGCTGAGAACGACGTCGCAGGAACTCCTCTAAGTTCTCCAGGCGTAGGATCTCCGTACGATCTCCTTTCAGGTTAGCTTTCTGCAGTAGCTGCTCACAGAGCAATAGTCCCTTTGTATAATTCTTCTCCTTCACACTCCTTTCCAAGCGTAGTTGGGGAAGCACCTGCTGAATAAAGGTTACGTCGGCAAACTCATTACTGAATTGCTCAAGAACACTGGAATTTGGAATTTGTTCAAACAGGTTCTCTAGTGTTTCACTGAATTCTTTTTGCTGCTCGTTATCGAGCAATCGTGCTTCCTCNAGGTGATAGCGCAAGGCGTCGGCAAGATTACNCTGATTTTTGGCTATTCGGCCACGTAGTGACCAGTAGTAACGTAGTTGCCGAGAATCGGCATTTTGCANGAAAATAGATGCTGCGGCTTCCAAGGTNGGTGTCCAGACCNGGCTTTGCTCCAACAAGAGCAGAAACACCTGATTACGGTAGCGACTCCGGGGATAGTGGGATAGAAANGCTCTTGCGAAGCCGTCTATGTTCGAACGATCTGTTTGAGCAGCCCCGATTCGTAAGCGGTAGTATTCTTTCTCTTCNTCAGGCAACAAGGCTTGTTGACGAATCAATTCTTCTTCAGCTAATTCTGGATCTGCTGGTAGCAAAGCATCCAGTTCTGGGATGTTTCCCCTGTAAAGATAGGGAAAAACTACCCCNGATGATGNCTGNTTANGCTGAACAGTAGAAGCTGACGCAGCAGGGANAGAGAGCGAAGGAAAAAGCTGTTGCAGACCTTGCTCTAGTTCTTGGGGCTGGCTCAGCAAACTTTGTGCTGCAAGAGAGCCGGCGCCAATGAACCAAAGCAGAAAAAGCAGTAGTAGCTTATAGTANTGACAGGAGCAACCAGATGGCCGCGACATCCNCGCCCAGAACGGTCCAGTTGATTGTCTTCTGTGCGCTGGGTCGCAGATGATCATAGTTGCGTTTGAACAAGTTTTTNAGCAGAAAGCGAGACTGGGGTGCGAGCCATTGCATACGAAACCTCACAAGAATAATGGATCTTACGTGAAAGAGTCTTCAGTGCAATAGTTTTGCAGGAACCCGATGATTGTCAATCCGTCGCGTCCAATACTGACGATCCGCATACTCTAAAAGCTCCAGCGCATGCCGGCGTCCAGTCTGTAGCAACTCCTTGCACTCAATCACACTGATCGTTGCATGAGTAGAAAACCACTGTTGTAGCTGTTCATGGAATCGTTCCAGTTGCAGAGGCAAGTACCAGAGATCCTCAGCAACTCGAACCAACTGCTTGTGAAAAGCTGCCTGCTTGAGCAGGGGAAGAGCTGTTTGTTCATCCAAGCCAGCTTTTTCTAGTAGCTGTGTTTGTCGTAATGGTTGAAATCCACCCGCTTTCAGTAATTCCAGCAAAGCTTCTAACTGAGTGATGGCTGTTTTTTCCTGCTGTGCTTGGTGACTNGGCAAGGCGTAGAATTCACCACGACGACTGCAAAGTTGTTGGCGTTCAAAAAATTTCAGTAGTCCTTCACTGACTCCAGCTAGAGGGAAAATACGCTGTAATTTTCCTTGCAAGGCAGCTANAGGCAGTCCCTCACGCTCAGGAAATTCAAGGTGTTGTTGCTCCAGTTGACGCTGCACAAAACGTCCAACACGTTCCAGATGTTCTGGATGGAACAGAATAGTTTGAGGCTGGCCTGCCTGTACCAAAATTTGTCGGCTAAGCAGTCCGGCGACCTCTTTCTGGAGAGCCTTGGCTGATCCAGNGGTTCTTAGTGCNAACTCTGCTAGGCTGGTCCCACGGAGTCCTTGAAGCCAGGCAGCAGACTGAATTTGTTCAGGGAGTGAGTCCTGACTCAATTGACGCAACCGCTGTGCCCGATCCTGCCGCAATCTGCGTGATTTGTTTGGTGCAGCGTCGAGCACTGTTCCCCCGCCTAAAGTACGCAAGGGGCTTCTGCCGCGAATCAAAAATCGATCTCCATGCCGACTGCTCAATTCTCGTTCGAGGCGGAGTTGAACCAGTCCAGTTTCTCCAGGAGCCAGCTGTATACNTTCCAAGGANATCAAGCGCGCAGGAACCGACGCACTGCCAAGATGCAACTGGACTCTTTCCCGATGACGCAAAGGGGCTGGTAGATCTTCCAGTACCTCTAGTTCTCCATCGAGCAAGTGAGAAGTCAGCAAGGAGTTAGGGGCTGCNAATTGATCGCCCCGCTGGATTTCTTCGACAGAAATCTGGGATAGATTGATTGCGGCTCTTTCACCAGACCANATTTTTTCCATTGGGGTTCCATGAACCTGAAGGCTGCGTATACGCCGTGGTTGCTGAAGTGGCCATTGCCATACTTCTTCTTCCAGTTTCAGATTCCCACTGCGAACNGTTCCTGTGACAACCGTTCCAAATCCCTTGATGCCGAAAGATCGATCCACATCTAGCCGAAAGGGACGGTTACTGTTTGTACGGTGGGTCTCAGGGGCTATCTGCAGCAGAGCGTTTCGCAGTTCATCCAGACCTTCGCCGGTTTTGGCAGAGGTCCGGAGTAGTGGTGCCTCAGCCAGGAATGTGTTTTTTACTAACTCACGCACCTCATCAGCACAGAGATTCAGCATTTCTGGATCGTCCANCTTATCACACCGAGTCAGGACTAGNAGGCCCTGCTGGACTCCCAACAGTCGGCAGATATGCAGGTGCTCTCGAGTCTGAGGCATCACNCCTTCATCTGCCGCAATGACAAGGAGCACCGCATCCAATCCANTGATTCCAGCTAGCATATTGTGAACAAAGCGCTCGTGCCCAGGAACGTCAACGAAAGCGATCCGAACACTTTCCAATTCCATATGGGCAAAGCCCAGCTCAATTGTAATCCCCCGGCGTTTTTCTTCGGCTAGGCGATCTGTATCGATACCGGTCAGTGCCTGAACCAGTGTGGTTTTTCCATGATCGACATGACCACTGGTTCCCAGCACGAGGTGTGGCAGGGAAGACATTTGTAGGAGAATGAGCGAAAGAANATGCAGCCGGATGAGTTGATGACACCTCCAGCTGCTTGAAGATTAGGCTTAGAGGTCAGTAACGGCACCCAAAGAGGCTGAACTGACACTACGAGCATACTTGGCCAAGACACCACGCTCATACCTTGGTACAGGTGTTTGCCAGTTCTGTAGGCGCTGCCGAATTTTTGCTTCTGGCAGATTCAAGTTGAGCTGGCATTTTTCAGCATCAATGGTGATTGGATCGCCATCCTGCACGATTGCTAAAGGGCCTCCAGCGTANGCTTCTGGAGTAACATGGCCGATCACAAAACCGTGGCTTCCTCCAGAAAAGCGTCCATCGGTGATCAGGGCTACCTCCTTACCAAGTCCACGACCCATGATAGCGGATGTGGGTGAGAGCATCTCACGCATCCCTGGAGCACCCCGTGGACCTTCGTAACGAATGACAATCACATCTCCCTTGATGACTGTTCCATCCAGGATTCGCCGAAGAGCTTCCTCCTCAGAATCAAAGACTCGAGCTGTTCCTGAGAAACTGAGACCTTCTTTACCGGAGATCTTGGCAACAGCACCTTCTGGAGCCAGATTCCCACGTAAAATGACCAAATGTCCATTGGGTTTGATCGGTTTGTCGAAGGGCCGCACAACTTCCTGGTTTGCAGGATAGTCTTCGACTTCCTCCAAATTCTCCGCCATGGTTTTGCCGGTGACTGTCATACAGTCACCGTGTAGCATGCCAATGTTCAATAGACGCTTGAGCAGTGGTTGTAGTCCACCAATGTTGACCAGATCAACCATCAGGAAGCGACCGCTTGGTCTTAGGTCAGCAAGTACTGGGGTTTTTGCTCCTATCCGCTGAAAGTCTTCCAGGGTCAGATCCAC
Organism: Deltaproteobacteria bacterium; assembly: GCA_002684675.1. Lineage (GTDB taxonomy): Bacteria > SAR324 > SAR324 > SAR324 > NAC60-12 > JCVI-SCAAA005. The sequence continues at coordinate 34,420 of NYVT01000070.1, read as the reverse complement.
TTCAGCAGCATGTGCCATCGCCAGCAGATGCAATACCGCATTGGTTGAGCCACCAAGAGCCGTCACAACTGTGATGGCATTTTCAAAGGCCGTCTTGGTCATAATGTCGCGTGGACAGATGTTGCGTTCGACCAACTTTTGTACTGCAATTCCAGAACGGAAGCAGTCCTTGGCTTTTTCTGGAGAAATGGCTGCCATAGCGGAACTGTTCGGTAGGCTCATCCCCATTGCTTCAATTGCTGAGGACATTGTGTTGGCTGTATACATCCCACCACAAGATCCCGCACCTGGAATTGACTTGGCTTCAATTTCTTCCAACTGCTCATCGCTGATATTGTTAGAGGCTCGCTGTCCAACAGCTTCAAAGATCGTGACAATATCAGCGTTCTTGTCGTTCACCCGACCCGGCATAATGGTACCGCCGTAAACGAAGATAGCNGGACGATTCAACCGAGCCAAAGCGATCATGCAGCCAGGCATATTNTTATCGCAACCACCGATGGCAACAAGTCCATCATATGCTTGGCAACCAATCACGGTTTCAATAGAATCTGCAATCACTTCTCGGGAAACCAAAGAGTACTTCATACCCTCAGTTCCCATCGAAATGCCATCGCTGATCGTGATCGTATTGAACTGCATGGCTTTGCCTCCGGCATCCTCTACGCCTCGGGCTGCATCATCTGCCAGACGGTTGATGTGCATGTTGCATGGCGTGACCATGCCCCAAGTCGAAGCAATNCCAATCTGGGACTTTTGAAAATCAGATTTTTGGAAGCCAACACCGTACAGCATACCTCGGCTGGCAGCCCGCTCAATACCTTCTGTGACCTGATACGAATACTTGCGGTGACCGGATGATTGTGGGGAGTCNCTCATGGAGAACCTCTTCAGAGAAAACGAAATGGAGCNGTGAACAAGATGCGAAATAGTAGCGCAGTAGACGGATCAGAATAGTTGTGGATCGTTGAAATGAGATTTGTCGGAGGGCAGANTGATTGAGTGGTAGAGCCTGGATCCCGNTTTAGGGATCCAGAGATTAANTTGTCTCAAATTGCTGTGAAGCCCACAGCTTTCTCGTCTAGCAGTGGTAGCGTTTGTTCTGAGAAAGAAGTCACTTTTTNATATCTGTGTTCGCGATTTCAGAACAAAAAATTCTACAAGACCGTCAGATCGCCCTTCATTATCGCCCAGTGACCAGGGAATGAGCAGAAAAATGTGTAGGCTGTGCCGCTAGTCAATTTGGCAGGATCGATTTCGAGTGTTGTGGACTCCCCACCACCAACCATTTTTGACTTAAATAGGATGTCGCTGGATTCGGCCAAAAACCCGTTATCTATGCCGTTCTCCATTTTGATCATGGTTGTTGCTATTCCCATCATCTTTGCAGTCTCGACTATCACAACGTTGTGNCCCATAGCTGCTGCCGGCAATTGCCCCCCGTGAACCAGCTCTATTGTAAACTTATCGCAATCTTTGCTTATCTCGATTTTCTTGACGTCATATTGCATCGCATCGGAGCCAGTAACTTNGACTTGGCAGTCTGCACCGAATACGAGAGTGCTGCATGCGAGAAGTGCAGCCAAGCTCGTTAAGACAAATTTGATTCTTATTATTGAGCGCATGTNTACCTTTGTGGACGAGAATGTGTTTACTTATTTACCAAGGTTGGCAATGTAAGCAGAAATATTTTTGACAGCAGTTTCATCGACAAGTGTGGCTGCCATACCAATCATNTGCATGCCATACATGTCTTTCGGATGGGTGCCACGGACACCATTTTTCCAGTTCATTAGCTGTCGATGTGTGTACCAGTCGAACTGCCCAGCNATTTTCGGAGCATTTAGGGCTTGATTGCCTTCACCATTGGCTCCATGGCAGGCAGCGCAAACCATGTAGTTAGCTTGTCCCACAGTAGGATCACCACCTAATGTGACAGCTGCGTTTTCTGGATCTGGCAGACTNGTNATGTAGGCTACAATATCCGCTGTCTTAGTCTCTCCCCAAACAACCATAGACATTGGACGCATCTGCATGCCGTAGACGTCTTTGTGATGGGTNCCACGGATGCCGTCTTGGTAATTCTTCAGTTGTCGGGTAAGATACCAATCCTGCTGTCCAGCGATGGCCGGAGCGTTTAGAGCTTGGTTGCCCTCTCCGTTGGCTCCGTGGCAGGAAGCGCAGGTCGCGTAAAGAGCCNTGCCTTTAGCTGGGTCNCCTGCGGCATGTGTGCTGAGTGCCAGAGCTACGCTTAGAATAGTCGCAGCACCAGTGGCAACCCAGTTCTTCAACTTCATGAATTCTCCTGTTAACAAATTCATAGGTGAGGTAGGACAGTTGAAATCNGGCATGCNGATTCAACTGTGATTCTATTCGCTCAATGACCTGATAAAAATGTGTATTTTTGNTGGCGAGCGACTTCAGTAGAGCAGCTGAANTAAGCAGCTTTNGCNNAAATTCTACTATTCAAATAANTTAACAAATCAGGTTTCAAAGGGCAAATAGATTATTCCACGAGTGGTGCCATTTTCTACTCCTCCTCNAACTGATTCNTGTAGCGAGCAGGGGCGCGGCAGTAACTAAAATGNACAGCCTCGTAGCTGTAATCTTTCTGTGCTCGGGCTGTCTGGCGATCCATTTCNACCAAAGGTAGACACTCCGTATAGTTTTCCTGATTGAAGGTCGTGCAGGCACCCAGAGTCAGGCCCAATAACAACAGCAGACGCATGAGGGACATCGGTATTCTCTCTCAGACAGCCAGAAACAGAACCACTGCTCCTAACAAGATACGATAGATCACAAACAGCAGAGTGCCATAGTGCCGCAGAAAGCGCAGTAGGAATTCAATAGAAAGATAGCCACTCAGAAATGCGAAGAATACGCCGAGACCGATATTGAAGAGCCCAGATTCTCCCAACCCTGTCTCTGCAAGAGCCTTGAGTTGAAAAAGCCCNCTTCCCAGGATGGCAGGTAAGCCTAGCAGAAAAGAAAACCGAGCTGCCTCTGCTCGATCCATGCCCATGAGCAGACCTCCCATGATGGTTGAGCCAGAGCGGGAGCAACCTGGGATCAAGGCCAAGGCCTGAAAAAGTCCGATCCATTGAATTTGTCGAAAGCTCAGCTGACTGGCATCGCGACTGCCAGAGGCGAAGTGCTCTGCGGCATAGAGTCCCAAGCCAAGTAGAATCAGAGCTCCTCCAATGATCCAGAGGCTCCGGGCATCTGTTTCGATAAAATCCTTGAAGCCCAACCCCAACACAATGATTGGTAGATTCCCAACGGCAATCGCCCAAGCAAGACGGGAGCTAGGAGTCTCCATCATGTTTCGATTCCAAAGACTCCGCAAAGCGGCAGTGATCAACTCCAGCACGTCTTTGCGGAAGTATAGCAAGACAGCCAGTAGGGTTCCAAGCTGGATCACTGCTGAGAAGGCNGCACCGGGATCGGCCCAGCCTAGCAGTTCTGGCACAATCCGTAAGTGGGCAGTGCTACTGATTGGTAAAAATTCTGTCAGTCCTTGNACCAGCCCTAAAATCGAGGCTTCCAACCAAGTCATACGGTATTCAACGAGGTCGTAAGTTTANAGGACTCTCGCCACTGCTGCAGCTCTCTCATGGCTCGTTCAGCAAGCCATGCTTTACGCTGGGGCTTGGGAATGCGCTGCTTTGGAGGCTCTAGCAGGCCAAAATTAGCGTTCATTGGTTGGAAGTGCTTGGGATCTGTGGTGGTTAGATAATGAATCAAGCCTCCCATCATCGTGGTGCTGGGCAATTCTGGGAGTGGNTTTCCTTGAAGTTCGTGGTGTANGAAATAGGCTGCAGCCAATCCCATCGAAGTTGATTCGGTNTAACCCTCTACTCCCGTCAACTGACCTGCAAAGAATAGTCTNGGCTCTTGCTGNAACTGCAGCCGGCTGGTNAGCAATTTGGGACTGTTCAGGAAGGTATTGCGGTGAATCGAACCTAGGCGAACAAATTCAGCTTTCTCCAACCCTGGAATCGTCCGAAAAATTTGTTGTTGTGCGGTCCAGGTCATTTTTGTTTGAAAGCCAACCAGATTGTAGAGGGTTCCTAGCGCATTTTCCTGGCGTAATTGAACGANGGCGTGAAACTGCTCTCCAGTTTCTGGGTGGGGTAGCCCTACTGGCTTCAGTGGGCCAAAGCGCAGGGTGTCGAGACCTCGCTTGGCCATTATTTCAATCGGTAGACAGCCCTCGAAGGGTCGTATGTCTTCAAACTGATGCATCGGCACCTTGTCTGCTACCAGGATGGCTGCCACAAAATCCTCATACTGTGACTGAGAGAAGGGACAGTTGAGGTAATCAGCCTCTCCCTTGCCATAGCGGGATGCCCGAAAAGCCAATTGAGAGTTGATGGATTCAGTTGTTACTACTGGGGCAATTGCATCATAGAAGGAGAGATGTCCAATTCCGATCAACTGCTGCAGTGATTCACTCAGTGCATCAGAGGTCAGTGGGCCAGTGGCCACGAGAACCGCGGCATAGTAATCCAACAGCTTGCCAAGATTCTCAACTTCCTCCCGTAGCAGGTGGATGCTTGAGTGATTTGCCAACTGCTGGTTGATTGAGGAAGAGAAGGGTTGACGGTCAATCGCCANGGCCTGCCCGGCTGGCACGGCAAAGCGTTTTGCGGTCTGCAGGATGAGGGAACCGAACTGNTTCAGTTCCGCTTTGAGAAGTCCATGTGCATTCTCCAGCGAGCGGCTCTTGAAGGAATTGCTACACACNAGTTCGGCACAGTCGCTTGTCTTGTGGGCTGGAGTTGGGCGTTGTGGTCGCATTTCGTAAAGGTCTACTCGCCGACCGAGTTGGGCCAGTTGCCAGGCAGCTTCGGATCCAGCTAGTCCACCGCCAACAATCGCGACTTCACCGCGTTCAGGCATCCGCTACTTCCACGATTTCGAAGCGCAGAACACTGATACCTTCGACGGTAGCTTCTACTTGATCTCCAACTTCTAGAGGTCCTACTCCGGAGGGGGTACCTGTGAAGATCAGGTCGCCTGCCTGCAGATGGAAGAACTGAGAGAGTGCACTGATGATTTCTGGAACATTCCAGATCAGCTGGTTCAGATCTCCTTGCTGGCGCATTTCACCGTTGACACTGAGCCAAATTGCTCCCCGGCTGGGGTGCCCTATTTGTGCAACTTCATANAATTCTGAACAAGGNGCGGAGTCATCGAAGGCTTTGCTGGCATCCCAGGGCTGGCCCTTGTCCTTGGCGACTTCCTGCAGATCACGTCGAGTCAGATCGACTCCCACTGCATAGCCATAAATGTGATCCTGGGCTTGCTNGATAGGAATGTTGGTGCCTCCCTTGTCCAAGGCGACAACCAACTCTACCTCGTGATGAAAATTTGCTGTTGCCANTGGGTATGGGATTTGGGCACCATTGAGTCGTAAGCTGGAAGAAGGCTTGGTGAAAAAAATTGGTTTGCCAGCTGGGTCGTTGCCCATCTCCCGTACATGCTCTGCGTAGTTGCGGCCGATGCAGAAAATGCGGTGAANGGGAAACCGCTCNGCTCGACCAGCAATTGGCAGCATTGGCAGTTTCCAAAGNGGAAAAATTGTTGGTGGTGTGTCCATGAAAAAATCCTTCAACAGCAACAAGNCAGATAGTGAGAGGTGGCTTCAGGCGCTTCGCGTAAACTGGTAGACTTCCTGACCCTGATCGTCGAAGTAGTGTACCGTGGCTTGGGTCGATGTCAGATGCATCCAGGCATAGCCATGACTGAGATGCAGGAATATCTGGTGGGGGTTGGGCTTCTTGGCAGTGTGATTAAGCGGGCTTCCTCCACCACCAGCAACTATCTGGTCAATCTCACCGATCTTGAGGTGTTCCAGCATATGGTTGTGCCCAGATAGAAAGAACTGAGGCCCAGAACGCTTAATCAATAAGCGCTCAAGCCAGGTCACTCCTCGATGTCGTCCACCCGTGGCTAATGGACGATGACCACAAACCAGACGCCAGGGTCGCTCTTTGTGTTTGAATAGTGTCCAGAGCGCACAAAGCGTACAGGAGGTGTTAATGCATTGAATATGAGTGGGACCGGCCACNAGTGAATAATTGACATTCGGCATGCGCCAGCGTTCGCTGCGCTCAGTATAGGCTACCTGAGGTCGCCACTTACCCTGCAGGTCATGGTTGCCAAGGATCGGATAGAAAGGTACCTGCTGGGTATACATCTCCTCAAATTTGTTGATCCACTGCGGATCATCAACACTGGAGACACCATGCTGAATGAAGTTATCTCCCAGCATCAGTACCAAATCACAGCCCAACTCGTCACAAGTGCGAGCACTGGCAGTGGCCACATCTTGCTGATGCTTATCACCGGAACCAGTATCTCCGAGCAGCAGGATGCGAATTTCCTCTGCCTCAGGCTGTACGTCCCAGCGTCCATCCTGATTTGGATTGGGGTTGAAACAGGCTTTCTTTTCAAGCAGTGGGGCTGTGAAATTCCAGGTCAGAGCCCCAGCGAGGACTCCTGCGAAAAAGGTTATTGCGGACATGCAACACTCAGTTGGAGGCCTNTAGCGGCCGGGCACGAAATTCATAGCGTAGGCGAACCTGCTGGTCATTGGAGTTACCCCACATCAGGCAGTAGATTCGGGACTCCTTGGCTTCAAACGAGCCTTTCAATGTAGCAATGGTTTGCTGTTCAGGGTAGAAGTCTTCTTTGCCAACGTGGTAGTGCAGATTGAAAACCAGTGGCTCTGAAGCTTCGAAAGTATAGTCCAGAGATTGACGAGCNTGCAATTGTACACATTTTTCATAGGCNTTGTTGGGCTGTAGGTTGATCGCAATCGATTCTTCCCCAGTCTCACTCAAATTATGGGGAACCGCTACTCCTGGATTCTGGCTCTCATACCAGATGACAAAGAANTAGAGGAAGGTGCTGGTGGTGACAAAAATGATCAGATAGCGCTTGAATACGTCCATTAGGGTCCTGCCAAGAGCAAGCCGGCTGTATCGGGCCGGGAAATTTCAGAGAATCTGAAGTGAGGTTTTCAGACAGTAGNGCTGACTGGTGGAGGCAGCAACTGATCGAGAAATGCCGTTTCTAGGTTATCAGACAACCACGTTGCATTACGACGATTTTCATCGATCNTATAGGGAAGCAGGCCCAGTACGCGCAGGTCAAGTCGTTCTTCAAGCATCATCCATTGATGNTGTAGTAGATCAGCGTTTAATTCGTTGGTTGTGTTGTTGAGAAGCAATTGGCAGGAGATCCCAGCCTGCTGAANTAGGGCTACTGCTTGTAGCGTTTGCTCCAGACTCTCACGCCCGATTCCACTAACCCAGAGAATTCTTGCCTGCCATTGNTGCAGCAACTCTAGTCCACTNTGCTTAGCGGTCCAGAGGCACAACAACTCAGCAAGGCTCTCCATCAACACTACANTAGAGCGTCTTCGTAACAACTCCAAACGCTGACTCAGTACTTTCTCATCGACTTTTACACCGTCCCGTTGTGCTGCCAATAGTGGAGGCANGTCTTCATTGAACAGGTAGGGATTCAGCAGGTTAATGTGCTCCGACATGTTAGTAGCTTGGTGCAGGCGCTCCCCATCGCTGTCACTGTCCTGAATCTGATACCCGATACCATTGACATCCAGTGGTTTCCAAGCGATCACTTTTCCAAGATGTTGCTGCAGTAGGGAGACCAGGGCCACGGCTACAGAGGTCTTGCCCACTCCTCTGGCGCCAGCTATGCAGAGNAGTGGGGTCACTTCTCTTCGGCGCCAATAAAGACCAGTTCTTCCCGCAGCGAGTCCAANTTGCNGGNCTCCTGTGATTTCAGTTCACCCATAATATCCTGAACTGTCAGATAGCGATCCCGCAGCACCACACGTCGGCTTTCCTTGCGAGCTTGTTGACGTTTCGCTTGTTCCAGATATTCAAAAGCGTTGATCGTCTTCCCTTCACGCTGTACTGNAATNGAGCGNACTTCCTCTTCGGGGAACTGTGCATCGCGCGCAGCCTTTAGCAAGACCTCTAACTCGTTGAGGAAGCGTTGTTCGACGCGGGCTGCTTCAGCCTCTTCCTCTGTCATGTTTTGAGCCTGTAGNGAGGGAAGAGCAACGAAGCAACTCAGCAGTAATAATGCGGCAACAAACCAATTTCCACACTTCATNGTGCCTCCTTCGAGTATGGATTGTGCATGAGCAAGTGAACCTATCGTAATGAAACTGTCGGCGAAAATGCCANTGAATTTCCCGGACCATGCAAGGGANACGCAAGTCATGCCCTCAAACTCATTCCCGCGTCTTTTGTTCCGCTGGACCATCTTCTCGATGATANTGTTCAGTGGCTGCAGTTCTCTNGAAACCCCGACCCCTCGCTCGGCTTTGAATTATTTCCGTGANGGCAATACTGCTTATCAGAAGCGGGACTATCCAACAGCCATCTGGAACTACCGCCAGGCCATCGTGCTGGATGATGAAACACCAAGCTTCTATTACAACTTAGGATTGGCCTATTTCCAATCAGGAGATTACGAACAAGCCCTGGATTCTTTTGAGAATGTACTGGAGATGGAACCTGACCAAGCAGACGCCCATTATAACACAGCACTGGTCTATTACCGAATGCGCAACAGTGACAAAGCCAACCGTCACTACAACCGCTACCAGATCCTGATCGAGCAGCAGTCTCCTGAAGATCCAAAATCGGTTGCTGAGACAGATGTGCCAACNCCATCCGTACCTCAACGGCTGGTCTCTGCGGCTGGGTCGACNCCTCCACCTGAAATGATTCAACAAGTCAAANAGCAACTCCAGCAAAAAATTAACGCTAATCCAGGAGCACAGACTGGACAGCCAGCCACACAAATGAATACTTCGATTCGACGTCCGGTACCGAGTAGCCCAGCCAAGACCTCCATACCAGGTTGGGATTGAATGATGGTATCAGGGCAATGCTACATTCCTACTATTCATCTATCCCAGACCTGAAAGTCTGCGTTCCTTCCGGAATCACTGATGCTGCGTCGACCAGCCCAACCAGGTGTCATTTTTCAACATCAGCAGGATCGTCAGCTACCTGCAGCAACCTCTCAACTGCTCCAGCTCTGCCAATTGCTCTATCAGCATGGTTTCTTCTTCGAAGACTGCCAACTCACAGAGTTGGAACGCTGTGAACAAGTCCTGCAGCGCTTTTTTGGTCTAAATCTTTCCTGGTGGCCACAGCTGGCGCCACGACCGCGACTTCAGCAGTTTCTTGATTTTGCTACTCGTTCCCAATGGGATGTGCAGATGGCCCAACAACAACTGTTGCGCAAGATTCGTCGCGTTTTTCAGCAGATGAATCAGAATGCTCCTCAACCACAGACGCTGCGCCGTAGCCTGATCCAAAGTAGCCAGGGTCGTCCGACTCCGCTACTCAGTGATTTTCTGATTTTCCTTGAGAGCTATCATCACCTTGTACTGCAGGGAGATACGCAGTCGATTGCCGATGAGGAAGAAGAAATTCCTGACCGTCAATACAGCGTTCGAGATATCCTCAAGCTGCGTCGGCAGATGGAAGAGCGGTTGGAACAACGTGCCTTCGTCAAGGCAATTGTTTCCCAGATCAGCCTCCAGAAAGGCCTGCGCAAGGAAGATTTCCTCAACCCAACTACACGTCGTCAACTCTTCCGAGACAATCCCAATCGACCCAAAGAAGATCCCAATCGTCTTGTTGATTGACCAGTCATTAAGTGGTTTGCTCGCCCAGTAAAAATTTTCTCTTGACAGATTGTTAGCACTCTAATAGGTTGAGTGCTAACAAATAGCTGAGGACATCAGAATAATTTGAGTGCTCCTCACAATACTTCCTCTTCTTAGGAGAGAATCATGTATCCTATCACCGTTCGCAACAGCACTATTCCGTTACGCAACCTCATGGAAGAATTCTTTGGTGAGTCCGCCTGGCCAGAGACTTTTGCAGAGAAAGGCACACGACGTTTCTCACCTGCGCTAGATTTGCAGGAAGATGAGACCACCTACCAACTTCAAGTAGAACTGCCCGGGTTGAACAAGGAAGACGTAAAAATTTCCTTAAATGGGCGAGTGCTTACGATTCAAGGAGAAAAAAAGAGTTCTCATGAAGAGAATAGAGAAGGTGTATTGCGTGTAGAGCGCAATTACGGCAATTTTCAGCGCCGGATCCAGTTGCCACAGGCAGTGGCCATGGAAGATAGTCATGCCAAGATGAAGGATGGGGTGCTGCAACTGCGTCTACCCAAGCAACAGCAGGCTGAGATGCGCCAAATCCCGATCAACTGAGTCGGTGCCAAGGCGGGCTGATAAATAAGTATCAGCCCCCCATTCGGGGGTCAGCGTAGGATTGGCCCCCTCTCTCACAACTTATTTTTTTGTCTTACCAAGGTCGCGAATCTTATCTCGCACGTCACTCAACAAGTCTAGCATCGTTGCCGAAGGAATCCCATCAGGCCAATCCATAAAATGCAAAAAGTATTTTTGCAAAATATCCTTCCGCAGACCACGTTCTCGCCAGATTGCATGAATGCCACTGACATCTGGTGAGAGAGGTCGTTCGTCCAAGTCTTTTCCCTGTAGAAACTTGAGAACACTATCGGGGTAATCAAGAATCATATTGCGAGAGGTCTCTTCGGTGATCGGACCCTTACCAAAGACGATATCGTTCTCATCAGGTAGGCTGTTGACACGATATCCTTCCGGTTCTGGCAAGCCCTCACGCATTTCTGGTGTCAATGTATCTGCCATTCTGGATCTCCTGAAAACATTAATATTTGACCGCATGTCAAGTAGCGGTTCAAGATCATAAGTTTAGCGAAGGAAACAATCGGGAGCAAGCGGCTGAATACAGTGGTTTTGAATTTGTTCGACTTACTGCTTGATCCCTGATATTCCACTGTCTAAGATGCGGCAAAGACACGCAATCGCTCTGCCATTCATCCTGCTGTAAAGTTTCAAATCTAGCATTTCTCTTGGAAAAGCCACTGGATGCACTATTTCCTCGGATGTCCTGAGTGGTCACGTCCTGAATGGAAGGGCGGCCTACTGCCAGCACGAACCCGATCTAGAGATTTTCTAGCGGGCTACGCTCGAGTCTTTAACACGGTGGAGGGAAACACTACCTTCTACGCTCTGCCCCGCCCAGATGTCGTTGAGCGTTGGAAAGAATCAACTCCGCCCAGCTTCCGCTTCTGTTTCAAGTTTCCCCGCAGCATCAGTCATGACCGAAAACTGGAAAATACAACAGAGTTGACTAGAGAATTCCTCCAGCGGATTGCTCCCCTGGAGGAACGGATTGGCCCGATTCAACTACAACTCTCTGCAGACTTTGGTCGCAACCGTTGGCCACAGCTTCAACAATTCCTGCTCCAATTGCCTTCTGACTTTCGTTATGCCGTTGAGGTACGCAACCTAGCTTACTTCGATGAGCAGGAAATGGAGATGGAGTTGGATACGTTTTTGCGTCAACGCCAGATGACTCGGGTACTCTTCGATACCCACAAGCTGATGGCTTCTCAGAATAACGACTCCACCACCATTGAGGCAAAGCGCCGCAAGCCCAGGTTGCCTGTGCGTTTCACAGCAACGAATGAACTGCCGCTGCTACGCTTTGTTGGGGATCCCCGAAATGAGGTTAATTACCCAGTTTTACGAGATTGGGCCCAGCGAGTAGCCAATTGGATACGCCAGGGTTTCACTCCCTTTATTTTTCTGCACACCCCAGACGATGTACTGGCTCCTCAACTCGCGCGAGATTTTCATGGCTTTCTGCAAGAACAGCTTCCAGAGTTACCACCTCTACACGATTTCGCTGGGGAAGTCCCTCAACCTGGTGAGCAACTGAGCTTGTTCTGAGAAGACGATGCTAATCAGTTTGGCAACGGCAGCACTGGGGCCACCAAGTGTCCAGACTTCAGATAGAGCAGGGCTCCGTTTGGACCAATCTTTGGAGAGTGGCTGGATCCGGGAGGGCTGCGTAGCCAGCTCCCCTTGGAGTATTCGCCGTGCTCATCGGCAAAGTCGCCTTCCAGCACAAGGATTTCTTCTCCGCCCGCATGAAAGTGAAACTGTGCTTGTAGGTCAGGCTCCAGACGCATCAACACGGTTCGGACACCTTGAAATTCATGAAGGAGCTGAACTTGGATGCCTTCCTGACGTCCGAGTTCCCAGCTNCCCTGTTCAGTTTGTTGACAGACGGTTTGTGCGTCACCGGGATTGAACTGCCAGAGCTTGACGAAGATAACGCAGCCTGGTTCGGAAAAAGGAGTGTGAGTAGTTCCGGGAGGATTGCGCAGGTAGCTTCCGGATGGGTAGTGCCCATGCTCATCGGAGAAGACGCCCTCCAGCACAAAAATCTCTTCACCACCTCCGTGCGTGTGGACAGCAAAGTAACTACCAGAAGCATAACGCACAATGCTCGTTGCTCTGGCAACTTCCTTTCCTTGGCGGTCCAGTTGGCGTCGCTCCACTCCAGCAGCNGGTGAAGGCGACCAGGGCATTTTTTCAGTATGCAAAATCACTCGCTGTGAAAAATCAGTGTGCAGTTCCATATCTCACGCTCTTATNAAAAAGTGCAGGTCTCCTTGAGCTTTACACCTCAACTGTTGTTTGAAGACAACCATCTGCTGGTCATTGAAAAACCGGTAAATCTTCTCTCTCAGGCGGATCACAGCGGTAGCCCAGACCTGCTGAGTCTGCTCAAGGACTGGATCAAGCAACGTGACCAGAAACCTGGTCANGTATTTTTGGGACTGGTGCAGCGCTTGGATCGCCCTGTGGGCGGAGTAATGGTCTTTGCCAAGACCTCNAAGGCAGCATCACGATTGGCAGATCAGGTTCGTCAACGGACTTTACAGAAAACCTACCTGGCTGTAGTGGCTGGCGTGGTCGATCCACCTGAGTGGACCCTTACCGACTGGCTTCAGAAGGATCGTCACAGCAACACAGTTCGGGTCGTTGAATCCGGAGTTTCTCAAGCCAAGCAAGCNATTCTCCACTATGAGCGGATTGCCGTTCATGCAAATAAGAGTCTGCTNCGTATCCAATTGGAAACCGGACGCTCTCACCAGATTCGGGTGCAACTGGTGCATTGTGGACACCCTCTCTTGGGCGATCACAAGTATGGTCAAGCTNGTAATTTATCTGGGCCTGCGCTCTGGTCACATCAACTACAGTTCCAACACCCAATCCTTCGTNANTTCCTCCTTTTCACCAGTTCTCCTCCAAAGACTAAGCCCTGGCAGGATTTTAAATCAGTTTAGCTCATTCTCCCTTGTCAGCAATATCTGGGATTATTTTTACGTATTATTAAAGTTGTAGAGCAAAGGGAAATTCAACTGTTGATATCAATAGAACAGATCCTGTAATTTGATAAANTGTAGACTCTACGATTTATTCAGCATAAGATTCTGTGCTGTATGAATGACCATACTAATGTCGTGGAAACAATTAGAATAAGAGAAATGAATAGTCGAATGTTAATAAGAGCACTTAGTATCAGCATTGGAGTTTTATTTTTCTCCACGACCATTCCATCAAATTCAAATGCTTCCTCATTAAACGACAAGAATGCTCAAATCCAAGTGATTGTAATTTCAAATCTAGGCCCTGGGCTTAGTTTTAGTTATAGATTCAGTGAAAACTTATGGCTTAATTTTGAAGGACAATCTCTATCTGGAAATATGTCTGAAGATTCAAGTGANGGTTCGACTACTGAAAAATCTGGGTTTGACAGTCAAACCTCCTATCTGAGTATCAGATATTANCTTGCAGCTCTTGCTGATAGTGTGTTTTTNCAAACTGGATTGATTAATCGGGATTGGGAAGCGAAGAGGGANATTGACAGCAGTNGAAGCGGTGAAAGAAAGGCCGTTTACAGGGTAGATTATCCAGAAGATGGATATAATCTCGGAATTGGTAAAAACTGGATTTTCAATAGTGGTNTTACTACATCAATAAATCTTGTAAGATTAATAANTAGTGAGCCATCGATAAACTATGAACTTGGAAGTAATTGGGAATGTAANAGCGCTTGTCGGGCGGATTTTGAGAGCGATGTAAATAAGTATTCCCCAAAATATGTAATATTTTTAAATGTTGGTTATATTTTCTAAANTACAACTAACATTTTCTTTACTCTAAACAATCTAACAACACNACCTNTCTTCAATCCATCTCAACTTTTCTTTCNCCAACCCCGGACCATCATNTGCGTGGTANAACTTCNGTAAAGTTCCATTCGCCCTGTGATGGACCTTTTATAAATCGGATAGAATTCAGTTGTCTGCAACAGCAGTTTGGTTGCTACGAAAACCTAATCGATTCTCCATCAATCCATTTCCACAGAACTAGGCAGGCTGTACTGCGATAGGGTCGCCACGGCTAGGTGATGGTCTCCATTTGCAATGCACTCATATCTTCTTTCTTGTGCAGCAGTCGGATTNCTTTTTTTCAGACTGGCATCTCCTCAGAAAAAGACATCTGGATGGTGGAGTTAAAACAGCGCAAAGATACTGGCGCTCCAGANACCAATTCCGTTAAATCTTTGTAGTGTCTCCAGTACGTCTTTGGAAGACATTTCTCTCAGTTCATCAATCAGGTTGGGATGTTCATCAAATGCTTGGCGATCAGCGTAATGTACTGCGGCTTGGCGTTAGAGAGTCCACAGGCCAGTAGTTGCTCCTTGAAAGAACAGAGAATTATGGTNGGTGCGATGACGGAATCCTCAAAATTTTGCTTTAACCTGCGATAGATGGTGTAGGCTGCAGCGCTGGAGAGTTGTTGTCCAGTGATGATGCGGATCAATAACTCAAAGTTGGCTTCTCATGGTTCTAGGAGTTGTGGTTGCAGGTGCTGGATCACTACTCGCAGAACCAGACCTTACTCTGAGAAGTGCTCAAGTCCTCTGTCAAAATGGAAGGTACTCACGTTGGGTCTCTTGGGAGCTGGTTTCTGAGCGAATCTTTCTTCCCTCTNCTTGGAGGAGAAGGTACCCATCAGGATAGATGATTGGCATCACACAGTGTTTATTTTATNCCCTCACTCCACTGTCTATGATGATCCCTCCTCTCCCGCTGGGCGNGGATTTTTCGGGGTTGTCAATCCTTTGTATGCTAGNGTTGTCAATGGATGNGGGCTTATCTAGNCCCCTAGATTTGTGTAGGAATCGGAGATTTTCAAGAGATTTTTGGGAAGTCTTCATTGAAACAGTGAGCAATTCATTTAATGTTTTGCTGTCATCTTCGCCTACCAAGATAGCCTCGCTGAACAGCCTCATTGTCCAATAAGTTTGCAGATGTGTCGGTCACTTGAATTTTGCCATTTTTGAGTAGATAGCCTCGGTCTGCGAGTTGGAGAGCTAGGTGGGCGTTCTGCTCGACTAGCAGGATCGTCATTTGTTGCTGCTGATGAATTTGGCACAGGATCTCGAAAATTTGCTGCACGATCATGGGAGCCAGTCCGAGAGATGGTTCATCGAGCAATAGCAGTTGGGGGCGTCCCATCAGGGCTCGAGCGATAGCCAGCATTTGTTGCTCACCACCGCTGAGGGTGCCTCCGAACTGTGACTGTCGTTGGTGCAGGATCGGAAAGAGTTCCATCATTCGCTCCAAATCCTCTCGGACATGTTCCTGATCCTGACGCAGATAGGCTCCTATTCTCAGATTTTCCAGCACGGTGAATTCTGGGAAGATGCGTCGACCTTCGGGGACTAGACCGATACCTAGTGCTTTGATCTGATCCGGAGTCAGTTGCTGAATCGATCTTCCTTTCCACAGAATCTCTCCTTGGCGGGGCGGCACCAGTCCAGCGATGGCCATCAACAAGGTAGTCTTGCCAGCGCCATTGCTGCCCAGGATGGTCACGATCTCACTCTGTTTCACATAAAGAGAGATGTCCTGGAGAGCGAGGATGTTACCGTAAGCACTTACCAAGTTGCGCAGATCCAGTATCATGAAGTGGCCTGTTCCCCAAGATAAGCTCGGATCACATCAGGATGCTGGCGAATCGCCTGCGGTGAGCCTTCTGCGATCTTGCGTCCATGATCCAGCACGATGATTCGGTCTGAGAGCTTCATTACCAGCTGCATGTCATGCTCAATCAGCAGGAGAGTCAGCTGAAATTCTTTCCGAAGCTCTACCAGCAGCTCGTTCAGTTCTTCTGTCTCCTGCCGATTCATGCCAGCTGCAGGTTCATCAAGTAACAATAGAAAGGGATCGGTAGCCAGCGCCCGAGCAATCTCTAAACGCCGTTGGGCTGCATAGGGTAAACTATCCGCAGTTACCTGAGCATACTGTTCCAGCTCCAGACGCTGCAGTAGTTGGAAGGAATCTTCACGAATATGCTGTTCTTCTGCTCTGGTACGTCGATCTCGCAGGAGCACACCCAACATACTAGCCTTGGTGCGGATCTGACGTCCCATCATTACGTTCTCCAGCACACTCTGTTTTTCGTACAGTCGGATGCTCTGAAAGGTACGAGCCACCCCCAGTTGGGCGATCTGGTAGGGCTTGAGGCCGTTCAGTCGTTGTGTTTGATGATTGGGAGGATACAGGTGAATTTCACCAAGATTTGAAGGTAGAAAGCCCGTTATACACTGAAAGCAGGTTGTCTTGCCGGCGCCGTTGGGACCAATCAGCGCGAGAATTTCTTGGGACTGGACTTGAAAGCTCAGGTGCTCCAAAGCACGCAATCCACCAAATTCAAGCGTCAGTTGATCCACTTGGAGTACGGTAGAATCTTGTGAAGGGTGATGCTCACTCATGTGTGGTAATTCCAGCAAATGATCAAAATTTGCAGATTTTCTTGCCCTATTTCTGCCAAAGCCCGGTATGATGAGTGCACACTAGCCGACAATTCCATCCGCCTTGTTATCTTTTCTTGCAGGAGTCGCATGAATCCAATCGTGGTTGTTGATGATGAACCGGCTATCCGTAGTAGTCTGGCCGCCGTACTCGAAGATGAAGGCTACCCCGTACGCTGTTGCGCACATGCGCGGGAACTCTACGACGTTCTGAAAGAGCAGCCGATGTCTCTGGTGCTATTGGACATCTGGCTTCCCGGAGAAGACGGGATGGCGATCCTCAAGAACCTACGAAACGAACAGCCTGAGCTGCCTGTGATCATGATGAGCGGACACGCTGGGATTGAAGCTGCTGTCAGCGCAATCAAGCTGGGGGCCCGAGATTTTCTGGAAAAGCCACTGCACCTAGATGTGTTGTTAGATAAGATCACGGGTGCCTTACGAGCCGCTCAACCGGACCAAGAAGCGATTCTACCTTCCGACATCCGGATCGAGACAGCCCCCTACCAGCCAGCAACCAATCTTCAATCTGTGGAGCTACGTAAATCTGGACGTCCCCAGCGTACTCTTGGCGACAACGTAGTTCTCAACGGTACTGGCCTGCTCAGTGGTCGCAACACAGGTATCATCCTCAGTCCAGCAACTCCAAACAGTGGAATTCAGTTTCAAACCCTTGATGGCATTTCGATTCCTGGCAAAATCACCAGCCTAGAAGATTACCAGCATGCACAGAGCCAGCAGAGCTTTACCGCTAACTCTACGGTGCTGGCTCGGGAGAATCGACGTGTCCGCACGGTGGAGCATCTGATGGCAGCTTTGTCGATGGCTGGGCTGGACAATGTGCTGATCAAGGCCGACGAGGAGATTCCAAATGTGGACGGCTCGGCTCTCGATTTTGCCCAATTGCTCGACGAAGCAGGAACCGTGGATCAGGATGCCGAGGTGACAGAAGCGGTGATTTGCGAAAAACTCAGCATTGGTGAAGAAGACCCTGAACAAAAGTATCTCTACGTGGAGCCCTATGATGGTTTCGAAGTAACAATGCGGGTCAACTACCCACCACCGATTCTAGAGCAGCAAATGACCTTCAACGCAGAGCAGGATTCCTTCCTGAATGAAATTGCGCCAGCCCGCTCCTTCAACACCTTTCAGAATATCGACATGGCCCAGAAGATGGGAAAGGTTGGCAGTGGCTATCTCAACTCGCATATCATCATTTATGACGGCAAGGTGATCAACACTGAATTGCGCTTTGCGGATGAGTTTGTCCGCCACAAGATCCTTGATTTAATTGGTGACCTGTTCCTGCTGGGCTATCCACTGCGCGGTCGGGTAGTGGCCAACATGACCTCCCATGGTTACAATCAGGCGCTGGTTCAGAAGATGTATAGCTGCTTTGCCTGATCAGGCAGAGCGCAACACCTGCTGCATCTCGTCAAAGATCGCAGGTGCTCCAACGATAAGATCCAGACCATAGAGTTCTGGTGGAACGTTGGGGGGCACCTCGCCGATATGGCCAATCTTTCCGCCGGCTTCCCGAACAACCAGCTGAGCTGCTGCAAAATCCCAGGGACTGAGTGTCTCAAAAAAACCATCCATCCGTCCCGCTGCAATCCAACAGATATCCAGAGAGGCCGCTCCGATACGGCGGATATCACCGCAACTCTCCAACATCTTCTGAAACTTTGGAATCAGCTTGGGTCGCTCCTCTCTATTGTAGGGAAAACCTGTACCGATCAAGGCGCTACGCAACTCTGTCTGCATAGTGATCTGCAGTTGTTTTGCGTTGAGATAGGAACCTTCTCCCTGAATAACGTGAAAGAGTTCTTCGAGGAAGGGACAGTAGACGGCCCCGACTCTTACCTGGCCTGCTTCTGCATAAGCGATGGAGACCGCACACATCTGATGATTACGGGCGTAGTTGACAGTTCCGTCAATCGGATCAATGATCCATAATTGGCTCTGCAGCAACTCTGGTGAAGAATAATCGGGCGCTAACTCTTCTGAGAGAATCTGGTGTTCTGGAAAGCGTTGTTGAATGCGACTGCGGATCAGCTGGTCCGATTTCAAGTCTGCAGAAGTGACTAACTCCTGATGGGTCTTGTAGTTGAGTGAAACGGTTTGCTGTTCACGTTCCTGGCGAATTAAATTTCCCGCTTCATGAGCGATTTCTTGTGCAAATTTAGCTATTTCCTTCCAGTCCGACATGAGATCTCAGTGTAGTGGTTATGAAGTTCCTTCCTGTAGCAGAGTGATCAGCTCACAGCGTTGGCAACTCTGGTGGAAGTTGTGGTAAAAGTCCTTGGCAAGCTGCAGCATACCTTGTTGCATCGAGCAGCTGCTCCAGTTCAGATTCCTGATGCTGTCGAGCAAGCCAGGAAAAAGGGAAGCAAGCCGTTGCTCAGAGCAGCACCTGCTGATCAGGCAAGACAGCAGGTCTGGGCGAAGCTGGCACATTTGTGTCAAGGTTCCCAGTTAGGGGTATGGAAAGCCTGATCACTCATTTGCAGAGGTGACAGCCAGTGGCTCCAGCGTTTTCAATTGTTGTAGCCAGAAACGCAACAACTCGAGTGGCGTGACTCGTTGAAGGTTATGAAACCTGCCTAAGAGCAGATGTTCCTGGCGTTCTTGGGGGTACCGGCTCTCTCGATGTGGAGCACTCAAGCGATCATTATTCNCCANGTGTTCCCAGAGTTGGCGCCAGTAGGCGTATTTTCAGTGTAGATTATAGCATTCGGTGGAGTCTCTGGAAACAATCTACACAGTTTAGCACAAGCGCTACGCGGAGGTTGACGTAGCCATGATTGAAGTAGTATCCCAAGCTTGTGCTGACCAAGGTGGGCGTTGTGCCAAATCGGCAAAGGGTATGCTCTAGTTGGGAACCCCCAGTGCAGCAAACAAATTGTGATGCAGAGTTTTTTCCCATTCTACAGTATCTCAAGCCTGCTGAATAGGCTGCATCTTTTGTTGTAGTAAAGTTGTTCGGTAGCCTCCTGCAAAAGCAGGTGCAGACGTTGCTAGCCAATTTCAAGCAATAAGCTACCACAGTGTCCGGGTAAGTGATCGTACTCCTTAAGCAGCACCATCAGGCAAAGTTGCTCCCACTTTTCTGGCAATTGGGTGGCCATTTCGACGATTGGGACCATCTGCCCGTCTTCACTAACCAATGGAGGAAGCTGGGGGTTGTGATAGAGTACGACGTGCAGGATCATCTGTTGGTATGCGGGGTCGTCGGAGTGTCCATGCACCTGCCCAAGCCGAGTGTGGGTATGAAAATCGAGCGCTATAAAGCTGTTGATTGCCTAAGTACAGACAGGTTTCCAGAAAATCTGGACCAGCTCCAGAATTGAGCCAGCCAGGAAACTCGACTCGAAGTTGTTCACCGGTTGTGGTCTGAAACTCTGTGGCGACAGGCAGACACCAGAGTGTCTTTGGCAGCTGTTCAGGAGGGTGCTTTTCTGGCATGGTTGAAATGAGGTTTCAGTCGTCAGTTGACCAGCGCCAGTCAGGACGAGTGCTACCAGGTTGCCAGAGCAGTTCGGTTTCATCCAGCTTGGCTGTGACCCAGCGACCAAAGACGAACAAGGCATCAGAGAGGCGGTTGAGATACTTCAGAATTGCTGGATTAATGGGCTCAACTCGATGTAGATGCAGGACTGCACGCTCTGCCCGGCGACAAGTAGTGCGAGACTGATGCAGGAAGGCATTGAGTGGAGTTCCTCCTGGCAGGATGAAGCTCTTCAATGGTTCCAGCTCTGTGTTCATAGCGTCAATCACTTCTTCCAGCCAAGCGGCATCGGCTTCCTCCAGCTTGATCTGTCCGAGGTATTCGTCGCCTGGCAGTGTGGCTAGTTCGGAACCAATGTCGAAGAGCTTCTGTTGGATTGCCTGTAGAATCAACTCGAGCTTGTCTCGACGCTCGGATTGTGGCTTTTGGGCATTGAAACTACGAGCTAACCCCAAGCAGCTGTTTAGTTCGTCGATAGTGCCGAAACCTTCGATTCGAGGGTGATCCTTGGGTAGACGGGTTCCGCCAACGAGACCGGTCTCGCCAGTATCTCCGGTACGAGTGTAGACTTTTGTGATGCGAACCATCGAGCAATGCTCCTGTTGAGTTAAGATTTTTAAAGAAAAATTATGGTAACGGAATCCAGACAAAGCGAAATCTTTTTCATCAAAATTTCATAGGCCAACAGCATGCGTAGGGGCTGCTGAATGTAGTTGCTCAAGTGGTTGCGCCAGGAGGGAGTACTGCCCAGAAACTTGGTTTACCAGCTGGAGAATACAGAAAAATCACCAGCTAGCTTTTCTCGGCTATATAGAGTCCTCGAGGAACAACCCACACTGGAAGATGTGATCTTGGAACGCATGGCTCGTCAGTATCAGTTGCCCCTGTTGCCAAAGGAGATTAACTAGTTGTGGTCTATCCCTCGGAGCTAGCAGGAAGAACTCTTTCATGAATCCCTGTTGCTGCTGGTAGGTAATGATGGCATTCCCTGGCTGATGCTGACTGCTCTGGCTGATTGGTGACGTCTTCCGCGCTTGCGGTTCCAGTATCCCAGTCTCCAACTTGGCTTGGTGAATCGAGTGCGGCTGGTTCAACTCTATCGTGAAGGACGTGGTGATGCTTCTGCAATGGAGGAAGTGGAGGTTTCCCGATAGTGGCAGGAACTGTTCAACGTGGCCCTGCGCTACGGTGTTCCAACATTCATTTGTAACCTGGTCAGCAGCCAGATCAACTGCTGGGGCCTATGTATCGATGATGAATGACACTACCAGAACTCAGTTCTCTGC
This sequence comes from Deltaproteobacteria bacterium, assembly GCA_002684675.1. GTDB lineage: Bacteria > SAR324 > SAR324 > SAR324 > NAC60-12 > JCVI-SCAAA005. Next base: position 12,830 of record NYVT01000070.1, on the reverse strand, counting down.
TCTCCAGTCAGTTGCTACCATACCTGAAGCTAAAGGCTGAGTTGGACATCGCAGTATGCGGCAGACCTTAGGACGGCTACCTGCAGCAACGAACTCCAGATAGCCAGCTTTACGGTCTGTGGCTCTCCAGTATGCTGATCGACCAGGGGTGAAAAGCTAGTGCTACGCTTGTTGGAATCTAGGGACCTGCGGCTGGATCTAGCACAACTTGGTTTTTATGAAAATGATCGAGCGGTATTCAAGACCATGATGCGATGTCAATATAGGATGCTGCTTATGGTTCGACCGACCGGCAGCGGCACGAAGACAACGCTCTATGCTCTCTTGAAACCTCGACTCTCAGTGCAAGAATGTGATCACAATTGAAGATTTCGTTGAGTATTATCTGACTGCCACAGGTTTTGGTATAGCCTGCAGGGGCTAGGTAGGGTTTGAGGAAGCCCTACGAGCAACCTTGCGTCAGGATCCAGACATGATGCTGGTGGGAGAGATTCGTTGTGAGGAAACTGCTCAGATTGCATTCAAGGCAGGATTANCNGGCTACTTGGCACTGGCAACCCTGCACACGAACAATACACTGCAACTGCTTGCAGCGCCCGGAAAATTTTGGTGTCGAGCGAGCGCTGATTGCGGACACCCTTCTGCCAGTACTTTCCCTACATTTGGTTTGGCCTGTAGTGGGAGGCCGTCTGCCGGTCTATGAACTGCTCTGTCTAGATGAGATCCTACAGGATCGCCTACGATGTCAGCTTGCTACTGATGACTTGTTGGCTCCTTATCTAAGACTTTACTTCCCCTCGATTGCCAAGACCGCTGAATGAATGCTGCATGATCATTTGGTCTGGAAGGAAGAGTTGGAAACAATTTTGCCGATTGCTTCAGAGAGTCAGCAATGAGTGAGGAAAACATCGCTATGGATTGGGATCCGGTTGGGTATGACCAAAATGCACGGTTTGTTAGTGATTTGGGGGAACCAGTACTGCAATTACTGAATCCAAAGGCTGGAGAGACGGTACTTGACCTTGGCTGTGGAGATAGTGAGCTGACCCTGAAGTTGATGGATGCTGGTTGTCACGTCATAGCAGTCGATAGCAGCCCTGCGATGGTTGCATCCTCCTTAGCAAAAGGTATTAACGCCCGAGTGATGGATGGCCAAAATTTGGAATTCGAAGGCGTTTTTGATGCGGTGTTCTCTAACGCAGCCCTACACTGGATGACCCAGCCTAAAGAAGTCATCGCTGGAGTAAAGCGAGCGTTGAAGCCTTCCGGCCGGTTTGTCGCAGAAATGGGAGGACGGGGGAATGTGGTTTCTGTCTTGGCAGCACTGACAAAAGCTCGTCAGCGCAGAGGCCTAGCACCTGTGAATCCTTGGTACTTTCCCGGTGTGGAGGAATATCAGCAGCTCCTGGAAGAAGCTGGCTTTCAGGTGCCAGTGATTCAGTTGATTCAACGTCCAACGGTCTTGCCCGGAGAGCTTCGAGGCTGGTTGGAGACCTTTGCGGTTTCATTTCTGATTACAGATGGGGCAGGGCGTGAAGAGATGATTACTGAGGTCAACGAGGAACTGGCTCCTACCCTGTGTGACGACTCTGGAAAATGGACGGTTGACTATGTACGACTACGATTTGTGGCATGCGATTCTTTCGGTCTCGATTGAGATGGTAAAATTTGGCTGTGTAGATAGCGAGAATGGATTCACAAGGAATAGATCTGTGTATGAGAGTTAGATTCCAGATCTTGCTGTTGTATGTTCTAGCTGTTCATTAGCAGCCTCCAGACGATCTGCAAGCAGGCAGATCAGATTAAAGGCAAACCGAGCTGCTAGACGACTCTCTTGAGTGCATAGTTTTTCCAGTGCAAGACGATCATAGAATAGTCCGAGGCTATCTGTTCCAGCTACTACATCAGCTGTTCGAACTAGATTTCCTTCTAACCAAGCGGTCTCTCCAACCAAGTTACCAGGATTAATCAGTGCGAGGACAACACAGCCCTTATCTTTGTTTATTTGCACCTTTAGCTGACCTTGTAGCAAGATGAGTACTTCCTTACCCTGCTCTCCCTGATTCATGATTTTTTCGTCCTGGGGAAGAGATCGCAGTACACCAAAACCTCTCAGACTTTCTTGTTCTTTGGTTGTCATGCCCTGAAAGATATTTAGCATCAGAGGCCTAGGCTGAGAAGTTGGTGGTGCTTCTTCCTGCTGAGTCTTTGATACTTGATCCAGCACCCGTTGGCTGGTCTGCAAAATTGCCTGCCGGAGTTGTCGAGCGAGATTGCGAAAAAGAGTAGTTGCGATGCGCGGACGCTGTTGCATCAGGTGATAGAGGCTGTCTCGATTGATCACTAGTAGGCGGGTCTCGTCAACGGCTATTGCCGTTGCGCTACGTTGTGCCTTCCGAAACAAGCCCATTTCCCCAAATGTATCTCCTTCCCCTAGTTCTGCCAGAGTTGCACCGCCAGTTGGATTTTGTTGAATTCGTATCTTTCCAGATAGTATAACAAACATCTCCTGGCCTTGATCTCCAGTTTTGAACAGAACTTGTCGATTTTTCAGATCTTCTGAGTAGGCGAGGAGTGTTGCAATCTTAGCTTCTCTTACACTCAGGCCACGGAAGATTGCTAGACGCTGAACCAGCTGTTTGTTGATGCGGAGACCAAGATAATCCCAAACAGTAACCAGGCCAGTCTCCATCACAATGGTTGGTAGGAAGGTCAAATCAGTGGCTAGGCAGACTAGTAGGGTATACGCGGTTAGCAACCCAAATAACTGCAGAGAATCAAGTTCAGAAAATGCAAAGACACTGAAACCTAGACCGAGGGCAAGGGTGGTTGTCAGCATTGGTCGGGTCATCTGCTGCAGTGCTAATTGTGCTGCCTTGCGTCGATCCCGCTCCTGCTTAACCCGCTCATGATAGCGAGTCAAGAAATGGACTGTATCATCGACCCCAATGCCTAAGGCAATGGAAGCAATGATTGAAATGGTTACTCCGAGTGGTATCTCAAACCAGCCAAGGGTTCCGAAGAAAAGTAAAACAGCGGCAATGTTCGGAAAAAGTGCTATCACCCCCATCTTCCAGGAGAGAAATAGGCCCCACATCACTCCAAAAATCAGAAATAGTGCCAGCAACACGCTATCAATCTGTCCCGAGGCAATGTTGTTGGCTGATTCACTTGTCAAAACAGCTCCTCCCGTGAAAGTAACATCAAGGTGAGGAACAAACTCGGGCAGCTTTTGTTGCAGTCGTTCTCGCAGTTCAAGTAGTTCTGATGATCCATCTGCTTTCAGCCGAAGAGTCACTAGTAAGTTTTCACCATCTGGACTAAGAAATATAGGGCCGTCTTGCTCAGCTAATTTCTCAAAAAAATACTGAACCTCCAGATCATTTAAATCATCTAAGCCATTCCGATATACCCAGAGTGTCTGGGCTGGTGAATAGATTTTGTCAATACGCAATCCCTTTAGGGAATCAGGCCATTGTTCTGTTTTCAGAGTCAGTAGCCAAACTTCGAGATTATCTAGGCCGACAATAGTGGCGGCAGAAACTAATTTTTCTTCAGCTTCAGGCTTGGCCTGAAATACCAAACGAAGGGACTGAGTCCCTGCCAGATCAGATTCGATTAGGCTAAGGTCCTGCTCAAGAGGATGTTCTGGTGCGAGTGCCTGAGAATTACTATCAATTTTCAAGTTTAGGACACCAAGGCCTGCTATTGTAGCGAGCAGTAGCCAGAAGATGATAACTTTCCGAGCCCGGTACTGTAACCACTCACTGCCTTTACTAAACCAGCTTAAGGAGTTGTGGACAGAGTCAGACTGAGTATGAGACGCCTTAACTCGAAGAATTTTCAGTAAGGAGGGAGTAACAGTCAGAGCAAACAGATTACTCAGTAGAATTCCCACGCAGGAATATAGTCCCAACTGCTGAATTGCAGGAATAGGACTGACAGTCAGAGCTGCAAAACCCACCACCGTGGTGAAGGCAGTAACACTCACAGGAACTACTACCTTATCGAGAGTCTTGGAAACATGACTATCAATAGACGCTTTTGGCAGATTCTTACTGATACTCAGAAATTGGTCCAAAACCATGATGACATAGGCGCTGCCAACACAAATCAGGATTGGAGCAAAGGCTATCGTTACCAGATTCAAACGATGACCAATCAGGCCAACGAAAGATCCGGTCCAAATTAGTGAAAGAACCACGTTGATAAAAGCTACGACGATTACTCGAGGTGTTCGAAAAATAGCGAATAATACAATGATGATTAGACCAAAACTTAAGGGTAAAATTTTTTCGATATCCTCCTGAAGCACCTTGGAAGACGTATAGATCTGTCTGGGTTGACCGGCGTAGGCAATGCGTAGTTCTGAAGAACTGAAGCTTTTCAGAATCTCTTGCAAGAGTTCTTGTGTTTCTGCAGATGAAGGCAGAGAGTCAGTGTTGAACTGCAGCACCATCCCCAAGGTTGTTCCCTCTGCTGAAACGAAATCTCCTAATGCTAAGGAATTTTCTGCCAAATCGTTCAGGATTTGTTTGATATCTTGATTGGCTTCTTGCCTTAACTCTTTTGGTGTCTTTTGCCAAACCTTGGAAGGACAGTGTAGGATTTCGGAGGAAATCTCATCAAATTGAGGTAGCTCAGTAGGATCTAGATCCAACAGCAGACTATCTGCTAAATCATTGGCAAGCTCTTCTGGCCCTCCCAATGGATCGTCTTCTAGTGAGAAAGCTAAATCACTCGGAGTTCGTGTCGGAGGAGTAGGAATTTGTAGGCAGGCCAACTCTTCTTGTAATCTTTGTAACCGAGAAACACAAATGGAGCCAGGTTGCTCCTGATGGAAGTAAGAGTATCCAGAGCACGCTCCTACAGGACGGGGAATATCGAAAACAGACTGAACCGACCTTAGGCCTGGTAATCGGTTTTGAAGAGTTTTTCGAAGGGATTTCAGTAGTTCCAGATGTGCTAGTCCCAAGGATTGTGGAGGAACCGGCTGCAAGGCAACAACCAAGACTTCTTCGTTGCCAAATAGAGATCGAGTGTGCAGAAAATCTTGGTAGGCATTCGAGTCACGACTGATGAAAGGTTCAATCGTGGAATCAATCTGTAGTTTGCCTTGAGAATTGAACAGGCTGCTTCCACCAAAAATCATGAGCAGAGCACTGAGCAAAGAAGCTACTACAAGTAGAGTCCAGGAGTATTGATTTACCTGTTTTAACCAAGACATCTCTATAATTAACTGCTGTGGAACTGTTTACGGTAACTTATGAAAATTTGGGTAGCAGTAACCTCAGAGTTCAGCATTTTTTGAACTGGAGTTATGTATCGTAAAAATTTCAGTGACCACTGTGTATTATTGATGGGCTCATCCCACACAGTCATGTGCAGTAAACCTGTCTGTTCAAAAGGAAAGGTTCGATAAGCCACAAAGCGAAACTGAATTTCATTACTCCAAGGTATAACTGCAATTCCAGAGACTTGATGACGTGCCAACTGCCGTTGATTTTGCTGCAATGTTTCCTTGTTCTCATAGCGCACGGCATGTGTGTTTCCTGGAACATCAGTAAAATATCGCAGGGAGTATGCTCCAAGTAGAAATATCTGCTTTACGCGAGTTTCTAAGGAAGTTGCTAAAGCGTGGTACGGGGAGCGAACCGTACGAAAATATAGATTTCGATTCTCATCAATTTCATAGGAATAGAGATTTTTCTGCAGAAAATAACCAAGATCAAATTTCCAGACCAGACCTTCCCAGCTTACATCTCCCTCAAGAGTCAAGAAATCTAGTTTAGATTCTTTTTCCGTGTAATTGTCTGCCAGTTTTTCAAAGGAAGATCGTCTCTCTTCGAAACCGTTTTCAACTACAACTTCCTGAGTTGGCTCATAATCAAAAGTGATTGAAGAATCCTGATCAAACCAATGGAAGTAGCTAAATCGCAGATCATAACTGGAAGCAAACCATTGGTATTGTAGTCCAAAGTAGTCTCTTAGTGAGGAGCCATCATCTCGATCACCATCTTCCTGTGCCTCCATACTTTCCCGCAACTCAGTAAAGCGCATACCTAACGTTGAGGGCCTCAAGGGTAGCAAGATCAACGTTACCGTCTGGTCCTGTCCCAACCATCGGTATCGCAGGGAAGGCAGGGCTTCCTTGCTGTTTTCTAAATCCAATGAGAGGAGTGCGGTGATTTCCTGCAAGTGCAACACATCAATGGGACTATCGAAATCCAGTTTCCCTAACTCAAAAATTTGCGTTCCCCAACGCAGTTGGTGGCGTTCATCCTGATAATTTGAGTAAATCTCTCGAATCGTAAAATAGCTATCTAGAAACTGCTCTTTATTGCGCTCATAGTGCTGGGTAAAGTTGACGCTCAAGCGGGCGTAATTGTAGAGTTTTGGGGATGTTTGAACATGGATTTTTTGCTCGTAGGTTGTTCCAAATGTATACTCGCTGAGGTTCTCAAATTCTGGATCAATCTGGTATAGTCCTCTGATTTCACCAGTTCCGAATGTTGTAGTCACTGCATGAGAAAATTGAACTTTAACTTGAAAATCGTTGGCCTCTTGTTGTTGCTCAGTTACAGAGGCTCGTGACTCCTTTTCAGGAGTTCCTTCGGTATCCGAAGATTCAAGAATTACTGTAGTGGGCTCTGCTACAGCGAAAGGATCTTCATCAAGTCCCAATGGATCTTCGCCTGCCCCATCAGTGAAGGGATTTTCGTTGAGCCCAAGGTCTTCTTCAGTAGTGTCGACCTCTGCGAAAGGATCTTCATTGAGTCCCAGTGGATCTTCAGTAAGACTTGGGATCAAGGATATCTCTTCATTTTGCGAAGCTTTATCTTGTAAGGAAATTTTTTGTTCAGCAATCGAATCTGGTTCAACTGCTGGAATCATTTCCAAATCTTTAATGATACTATTTTTTGCAGAAAATTCTGTGGTATCCAGCACTGACTTTGCCATTGAGGGAGTCAGCTTCATGAGTAACAGGATGCTTTCTAGTCCACTTAACTGAGCATCTAATACCCAAACTAATTTGGTATCTCCTTGCTCTATTGCTTTTTGAAACTGTGCTTCTAAATTGGTTCTGTAGGAACTTAATTTTTCAAATTTCTGGTGCAGAGGATATTGGCTCAAGAGAGTCGAAGAAATTTGCTCAATATTCTTTTCAAACTGTGAGCGTGAAGATTGTTGGTCAGGAAAACCGGATTCGGTCGGTGTAGCTATTTGCTGAGCCCAAACTTTTTCTGCGTCAATCATCTCTTTAAGCTGAACAATCAACCGGTTCTGCAGCTCTTTGGGTAGGTATTTAAATCGGTCTGGTTCAGGAATAAACTTTTTCAATTCTTCTGGAATGATTCTATGCTGTTCAATGATTTCGATACTAGAGGTTAGTGCTGGAGAGTAGTGGGTATCCTGAGCAAGAACCGGGAGACTCAACATCCAACTGAAGAGGCAAGTGATTCCGAGCAGCTGTCTATGCATTTGCTAGCCTCAGTTGGTGATAAAGAGATTTGACGGGCTCATATTTTTCAGCCTTGGATCGTTTTTTGGATCTAAGTACAGATTATACTTGTTGCCATCACGCTGAATATAAACCAACGTTTCGGCAACAAAGGCTTTTTCATTTCCTCGTGTGGAGCGCACTCTCAAGACTGTAGAAATCCACTGCTTATCAATCTGCAGGTAGTATTTGGGAAAGGTACGGTAAACCTTACGTAGTATGCCATCTGTAAAAAAGTTGAGAGTGACAGGGATTTCCCTTGTCTCATCGAAAAAAGCAATCACTTGGTCATACTCTGCCCCAGAAATCCCAATCTCTAACTTGAAAAACCCAGGATTTTTTTCTAACTCATCACAGGAATATGTGTTGCTTTCTGATTCCAGCAGAGAAAAGTCACGGGAATCAATGTTTGTACCCTGCAAACGAGTAATGGAACCATCTGGGTAGCTTCGGCAAGCTTCGTTAGCCAACTCGCTACAAGCTGCACAGCCTAACAACCGTTCGCCTCGCTGGATCAAACACTGTGATGACCTTGACCCTTTCAGAAAATGAACTCTGCTGTTATCGTCAAGACGTAACAGGTGCAGTACTTCCTTTTGCTGTTCTTTGCGATTTTTTGAATTGCAGGCTTCTTTTTCACATGGGCTGATTTCCAGGGTAGTGCTGACGTTACGCCGCAAGATGGGATTAGAATCTTTGGAGCGCTCCAGAAATGCTCGTACCTGCGTAGGAGACTGTAACTCGTCGCATGTAATGGCCAGGCAGAAGCCAGGAATCAGGAGGAAGGTGAGCAAACTGACGAATTTCATTTGGACCCCTTTTTCAGGAGAAATTACTCAAATGGGGTACTGCAGAGTGGTGATGAGAGTTGTGCAAATTTCTCTCTACTCGCAAAAGCAGCATCACACCAAATTTGATTTACTAAAGATTTCGATTGGCTTTCTTGGCACCCTAATGGCGGGGGAAGTGTTGAGACATTCATAAACAGGTTTTGTTTGCCCGTATCTATGATTTCAGAATTTCATAAGGAAACTGCTTAAAGCTTGCCAGTCACGAGTATAAGATGGATATGTTGGAAAGTAGCATGTTGATGATGAATATTGAGAAGTATTGAAACAAGATTTTTCCAACACCTCCGCTTGCCTCGCCAGAATACCTCCTCTATCGTGATAACCTTTTTCTGTTGACTGTCGTTCCCCTGATTGATGGAAGCAATGTATTCTCCTGTACTCGGCTATCTCCGTTTCCCCACTTTTGGTGCGAACCAACTCTACTTTGTGGCTGAAGACAACCTCTGGGAAGTCTCCCTAATGGGCGGGCGGGCCCAGCGTCTGACCGAATCCCGTAGCGAACTGCAGACCCCACGTCTCTCTCCCTGTGGTCGCTGGCTTGCGCTAGTCGCTGCAGAAGAAGGTGAGCAGGAGGTCTACTGCCTGCCTGCTGAGGGTGGTCCCTTGCGACGGTTGACCTATGTGGGGCATGTGCTGCATATCGATGGTTGGAGCGCTGACGGCACCTCAATCCGTTTCTGTGGAGCGCATCGCTCGATTCATGGCAACGCAGACGCTCAACTTTATGAAGTTTCCTTGGAAGGTGGTCTAATCCATTCAGTAGATCTTGGTCCTGCTCGAACTCTTTCGACAGAGCCTGCTGGATTGAGACGAGTTCTGGGCCGCAATACAGTCCAGAACTCCCGCTGGAAGCGATACCGGGGAGGTTGTCATGGAGAGATCTGGGTCGATGCAAGCGGAAAAGGAACCTTCGAGCGCATCCTCGGTGATCATCCGGGTAATCCGGTCGCTCCAATCTGGTGGCAGGACCGGATCTATTTTCTCTCTGATGTTGATCGAACTGGCAATCTCTGGTCATGTCAGCCAGATGGTAGTGATCTGCATCAGGAGACTAAGGAGATTGGATTCTACGTACGCCAGCCTGCTTATGGTGAGTCCAAGGTCATTTACCACAGGGCAGGCAGCTTATGTCGCTGGGAACCTGGAAAAGAGACTGGTGAGGTGCTGCCAATCACTCTGCCGTCCCCACAGTTTCATGTACAGCGTAAGTTTGTCTATGGTTCTGAGGAGTGGGAGGACTTCGCTCTGCATCCTAAGGGACACTCAGTTGCCCTGTCGGTGCGTGGCAGGTTAGCCTCAATGCCACTCTGGGAGCTCGCAGTACAGCAGCATGGCAAAAGACAGGGAACTCGTTATCGACTGCCAACGTATCTCGCGGATGGCCGGCTGGCGACGATTGCCGATGAACAGAACTCCCAGGAGGAACTACTGCTCTTTGTAGAAGAGGCTTCAGTATCACCTTTGGATCGGATCGAATTGCCTGAAGGCCGTGTTCAGTCCATGGTCGCATCTCCAACTCAGCCAGCCTTGTTGCTGACTACTAGCCGCTTGGAGCTATGGTACCTTAACCTGGAGAAGGGAACACTCACACCGCTAGATGTTTCCAACCTGCGTGAAATTGAGGATGTTACCTTCTCACCGGACGGTAATTGGGTTGCTTACAGCAAACACCTGAATACCGAACAATCCGCCATCTTCCTCTGCTCTGTGGATCAACCTGAACCACGACAAGTGACTGAACCGGTACGCTATGACTTTGGTCCAGCCTTCGACCCGGAAGGGCAATGGCTCTACTTTCTCTCCTCACGCACCTACCAACCGATCTGGGACACCGTACAGATTGGGGCGAGCTTTGCCCGCAGCATGAAGCCCTACCTGATTACTCTGCGCAGTGACCTGCGTTCCCCTTTCTTAGAACAGCCTGCGGCTCTTGGAGAAAAAGAAGAAGAGGAACCTGAAGAGCGAGAGGAGGAAAACAGCGAGAAGAGTGCCGAGAAGAAAGAAAACAAGAAGAAGGAAGACCCAGCCCCACTGCGTATTGACTGGGAGGGTTTGTCCCAGCGGATCATTGAGTTTCCAGTGAATGAAGGCATCTATGGACAAGTTTTTGGCCTGCGCAAGCGAGTGCTTTTCAGTGAGTTTCCGCTGAGCAGTGGCAGTGAGGAAGAAAAGCCAAGCAAGCGAAAACCAGAGGGCCTGCTCTGGGCCTATGACTTCGAAAAACAGGAGAAAGAGCTATTGCTGCAGGGGCTGGATTATCTGGAAGTAACCCCTTCGGCTCGCACGATGGCCTATGCCAGCGAAGAGGGCCTGCGGGTGCTGGAAGCTGGGGCCAATGTGAATGAGGAAGATGGATCTCCTGAGGAACCTTCCCGCAAGACCGGCTGGCTAGATCTTGATCGGTTGCGCTTTGCTGTGGAGTTGCGTCCAGAGTGGCAGCAGATGTTCCATGAAGCCTGGCGTCTGCAGAGAGAGTTCTTCTGGGATGAGGAGATGTCAGGGGTCCGTTGGCAGGAAGTTGCAGGACAATATCGTCTGCTGTTGGATCGAGTAGCGTCACGGGCTGAATTGTCGGATTTGATCTGGGAGATGCAGGGTGAACTCGGTACTTCACATGCCTACGAATATGGAGGAGATTATCCTCCCAAGCGACGTTATCAACTCGGGCGACTCGGTATTGATCTGGAGTGGGATGTGGCTGCCAAACGCTACGTGATTCGACGGTTATATACTGGTGATCCCTGGCGTTCGAAGATTCGTTCGCCACTCTGTGAACCAGGGCTCAATGTGCGAGAGGGTGATTATCTCTGTGCCATTGGTGGTGTTCCCCTTGATGAGCAGACTAGCCCTGGAGAGTTGTTACTACACCAGGCTGAACAAATGGTTCCACTGACTTTGCAGCATCCAGAGAAAGATGCAAAATCTCGCATTATCACAGTCCGTACCCTGCGTAGTGAACGAGCCGCTCGCTATCGTGATTGGGTGGTAGGGAACCGCCGCTTTGTAGCCAAGCAGACCGCAGGACGAGTAGGGTATCTTCACATTCCAGATATGTCGACACAGGGCTTGGCGGAGTTCCACCGAGGATTTCTTGCCCAGGTTCACTTGGCAGGACTGATCCTTGATGTGCGTTACAACGCTGGTGGGATGGTCTCCCCGCTGATTCTGGAGAAGCTGGTTCATCGACATCTGGGCTATGATGTACGCCGCTGGGGTGCTCCAGAGTCCTATCCGTACCATACGCTGCGTGGACATTTGTTGGCGTTGACAAATCAGTTTGCTGGATCGGATGGTGACATGTTCAGCTACAGCTTCCGTGAGTTGAAAATAGGCCCCCTGTTGGGCAAACGAACCTGGGGTGGAGTGATCGGCATTGACTCCCGTTATCAGCTTGTCGATGGTACCACGACAACTCAACCTCAGTACTCAATCTGGTTTCACAAGGCAGGTTGGAATGTCGAAAACCAGGGAGTGACACCGGATGAGGTGATCGAAGACGCCCCCCATGATTATGCTGCGGGACGTGATGCTCAGTTGGAACGCTCCGTTCAACGAATGCTACAGCTGCTGGAAGAGCAACCGATTGAGCCTGTGAGATTCACAGCCCGACCCCGACTAGGTTGATCAATTTGACTGCTTTCCAGGTAGAATCTGCCAGATAGAGTGGGTGAGAAAAAAAATTTTTGTTTCAAAACAATCTCTTACTCACCATCTGTGATGGTCCCCACTCTCCCAGTTAGGGGAGAGTTTTTCAGGCAATCGTTCGATCAAATTTTTCTTCTCCATGAGAGAGAAGGTGCCGACTGGTGTGGATGAGAGTAAATTAGCTATTTGGATAGATTGCTGAACAAGTCTTGGGTGTCTTATTAAAAATTCTAGATGAATGTAAATTCAGTATGGTGAAAAGCAAAAAACAAAACCGAGCTTTGCCGAAATCGAACATCTCAACTTTGATCATCTGGAGAAACTGATGCAATTGAATAAAAAGCTACGAACCGTTTTGGTATTAGGGGGAATTCTGTTGCTAAGCTCGATTCAGCAGGGATTGACTGCAACTCCAGCAGAGGTCTACCGGGAGGCAGTTCCATCTGTGGTGCTGCTAGTCAGCATGGAACCCAACTCGAAGACCCATTCCAAGGGGACAGGTTCGATGATCACCAACCAACATGTGCTGACCAACGCTCACGTAGTCCTCGGAGACAGTGGACGCCCGATGGACAAGACGCTGGTTTTTTACAGCTTTGAGAATCCCAACGACGGGATTGAGCAGAATTTCCGCAAGGGACGCCAAGCGAAGGTGAGCCACTATTCAGAAAAATTGGACCTGGCCCTGCTGGAAGTGGAAGATCCACCCAAGGTAACACCGCTTAGCTTGGGACCTGCAGATGGTGTGCAGATTGGGGATCCAGTACTGGCGATTGGGCATCCAGAAAATGGCGGACTCTGGTCACTAACTTCTGGGCGGATTGGGGCAAGGA
>NYVT01000069.1:0-11686 GCA_002684675.1 Deltaproteobacteria bacterium | reverse complement strand
AGAGGGAAACAGTAAGAGTAAAAGAATGAGACCGAGGGGAGAGGGTGGGGCATGTAGGGAAGTATTACCGCCTCGTTCCTGAGTCAAAGAGGCCGAAAAAGCCCTCGATCTCCAGGATTAAATTTCAAGTCATAGTTTCTCTGGTCAAATGCTGGATAACTCCCTGTCCTGCAAACGTCATAGAGCCCAATGTTAACGAACGGAAAATCTTTGTGAGGCTTGGTTTGACGGGTATCCTAATGGGATGCTATTAAATTAATACCCTAATGGCGTTGACTGCAGCCAAAACGTTGGCCGTTGAAGAGCCTCATTCCCTCCTGCTTTTGATCTGTCAAAGCTATCGTATCCCAACTTAGGAATCGATCAAACGGACTCTCTCCAGAGACCTGGAAACTTTTAAAGCTTTAGAAAGCTAGTGTGGTTCAGTACACAGTGATCGTTGATGTCACCTCAGGGAAAGATTAAATGATCCAAGCTGGAAATTCTGAATCAGCCCAGAGCATTCCAAGAATTTCGGATTCATTTTCTGGCGCCAGCCCAAACTTGATAGGATCATCTTCAGTCAAAGGCACAACGCTAATTTATGATGCTCAAATCCTTCAGTATGAATTTGAGATAAGTTTTCTCCAATGAGTCATAAATTTCTGTTTGTCAACTATATACAATGCCTATTTATTGTGAATTTTTGTTAGATTGTAATAGGTACACAATAAAATTTTATATTTTTTAGTCAAAATTCATTTTTCTGACTGAGATTTCATCTTTAGGCATGCAGCTTGGCAGAGAATCTAGATGAGTCTTGTTAGCTGACAGGATTGCCACTGACTGGGGTCATGGACGATACGGGCAGTTTGGTGGTGGAACTAAGCCATACAATGATCCTGGTTCAGCAGAAACCGGTTGGTGATGGGAACACAAACACTAATCAAAATGGTGGGAGCACACCAGGTTCAGCCACACCAGTGGCTAAACCTGGTGCTGTGGAAGTGATAGTGAGGGACAGATGGTGCAGGATATCTATGTCAGAATGGCAACAGCTTGTGCCGCAGTAAACAATCGAACCACGCTCGAATGTTGGGGAGACAATTATGTAGGAGATTGATCATCCACTGATTCAGTAATACTAGTCACTGTTGCTGAAACCAATGGCTAGGGTTCGGCTTACCCCCTCGATGAGGTTGCAAGTGGTCAATCCTTCACGTGTGCTTATAACCTAGCCAATAATCAATTATTCTGTTGGGGAGACAATCATACAGGGCAATTGGGTGTTGTGAGTACGGACAGTCTTTACAACACAATGCAAAATGCTGAAAGTCTGCTTTAATGACTACAAGCACCCTACAAATATGGACATCAATCTAGGCCTTAGTTTAATCACGATTTTTGGAAGCTTCTGATTACAAAAAATAGGCATCTCAACTAGACAAGCCAAATGCTGAACAGGAGAAGCAATGTTTGGTGCTGGGAGCGTTTCATAAATGATTTTTGTTGATGAGTTATCAGAATCCAAATGCGTGTGCCATACAATCTAAGTCTGATAAAAAATGCTGAGTGAAGATGATCTGCAACGTCTGAAGGAAACCAATGCTTGTCCCGAAGGAAACTTGTCAGAGGCTGTGTTTGTTGGAGCCAACTTGGAGGGTGCCAACCTCTTTATAGCAGTATTAAAGGAAGCAAACCTTCATCGAGCACAGCTAAGTGATGCAAAGCTGGAGCTAGCGATGCTGCAGAACGCCAACATGCGGAAGGCCCATCTTGGATACGCCAACTTATCTTATGCCAACATGCAGGGGACTTCACTCCAAGGAGCGGATCTGACAGGTGCCAACCTTGAAGGAGCAAACCTAGAGGGAGCAGATTTGGAAGGAGCAAACCTAGAGGGAGCGCATTTACTGAAAGCTCATCTGGAGGGTGCTAACCTGAGCTACGTAAACCTATAACGAGCCAATTTGGATGGAGCCAGCCTAAACTATGCGAAAACCATCAAGGCGTTATTCGGAGGAGCCCGTCTCTGCAACACAACCATGCCTGATGGCAGAATCGAATATAGTGGCTGCGTTTATCATCCTTTCTTCGATGAAAAAACGGAAGCAGCTGAAGAATAAGCCGNCCCGATTCCCACTANTGATTCTGCNCANTTTTTTACNGTCCTTAAATNAAACGTTTTTTTNCCTCCGCAGACTGCTTGGATAAAGCTTAAGTANTTTGAACAGATCGGGTCGATCCAAGTTGACTAGATCAGCATTCAAAGATTCAATCTNTTGAAGTTTTGACANGTCGTGTGTNAGGCTGAANACCATTACTTTCACTCCCAAGGCCTGGCATCTTGCAATCTCTGTCAAGTCATCCCGCCCCAGNTCATATTCCACAATGTTCGCCTCGTATTCAGCAATCGCAGCTACCAAGCTGGGATACATCCATCGAGTTGCCATTAACTGGGCTTTCGGCTCAAGATCTCGAATCCTTTGGAGAACTTCGGTTTTTCGGCACCAGAAAAACACATCTTCTAGCATTGTGTGAGTAACCACCTTCTCTAGCACTTTGTCCGGATCAGCGTCCTTAATCTCGACATAGGCTCCACAGCGACCCCGACAATGCTCCAGGAATTCATCAAGGGTGGGAACCCTAGTTTCAGCATAAATCTTTGAATAAGAAGANCCTGCATCCAACCGACGGACCTGCTCCAGTGTCAATTCTCTGACTANGCCNTTGCCGTTTGTCGTTCGATCTACAGTGGCATCATGCATCAAGACAATCTCACCATCTGCCGTAGTCCGCACATCNATCTCGACTATATCAAAGCCTTGTGAAATNCAGATACTAGCAGCAGGTAGTGTATTTTCAGGTGCCAGAAAGTTNGCCCCTCGGTGGCAAACNATCNTGGGAAATANATGTGNACCACNAGGCCANGGTTTGAGAATTTCTGGACAGTCCGAACAAATCCCCAAAATGGGTAAATCATCGAGTCCTTGAAGAACCTCCACTCGCTCCTCATCCCAGATCACCAATGCCATGCCTTGTTGATGGCAGCAATTCACCAGTTCCTCNGTGACTAACTCGTGNGGTGATGCAGAGGCCCGCTTCCAACANAGATGAATGATGTCTGGCGAAGCNACTGCACTGTATTGGAAGGGATCAACACCAATGGGTATAAGTACAGAGAGAGGATACTNGCACTTTTCATGACGAAGTTTAGCAATCCATTCTGCTTGAAAGGATCCGATGACTGCATATTGAAAGTTCTGTTCTCGGAGAGTTTGCCAAGTGGGTTTGNTGGCCTCTGCCGCCTTCAGCTCAATATACAANCCAGAACCAGTTTGTCGGGCTAGTTCAATCACTTCTTCCAGTCTGGGTACTCGCTGGTTCCCATGCAGTTTGACTTTGCTTATCTCTTCCCACGTCGCATCTGNGATTCGCAGTTGGTTGCCTGCCACTCGCTCTAAGCTTTCATCATGGCAAACTACCACCACTCCATCCTTAGACAANCGCACATCCAATTCCCACATTTCAGCACCCAACTCAGCAGCCAGTTGGAATGCTCCTAGAGTGTTCTCTNAACGATAGTCGCTAGCCCCACGATGAGCAATTGCCAGCGGNAAATTTGAGGCCTNAGCATCAGGCCAGTCAAAGCGTNTCATCCATTCTTGATTAAAGTTCATTTTGACCATCTGATTTGGTTAGTCCAAAAGGTTTTATTAATTAATTTTAATCATAAAATAATCTTTTTTTGATTACATNTGTATAATTTGGTTGTCTTGAAATTAAAATATCTCTTTTGATCAANTGAATAACTTCATNCAAGTATAAGTGAAATCTAAAACCTTTTCATTTTTGTTTGACTGTATTAAGAATNTAGCTCGTGGTAGCTCAAAATTTCCTGAAAAATTAAAGCTGCCACGCCTGTCTTGGTTACGTTGGCGTTGTTTTCATTATGCTAACATTCTCAAAACAATTAGCGATTATCTTTAAGTAGTCAAAGATTCTATTTCGGAAAATAGTTTTCCAAGTTCATTTACTNNNAGTAAATGAACNTTCAAAAATCTTTGGAACAAGGCANATGACGCTGCCAATTCATGTTTGGGCTTTGTCACAGATGGCAAATNCCTTAATTAGCTCGGAGGTTTGTTATGTTGAAAGTGAGTTTGAAAGGCGCATTGACTGGATGTTTNATGCTGGCCACCGCAGCCAGTTTACCTCTTGGTCAAGCAATGGCGANAGACTTGACCATACAGGTTTGGGCAGGGGGATCCAACGTTGCCGACGCTTATCGCGTTGATGCTATTACCATGGCTGCAGACATCCTTGAAAGAGAGTCTGCAATACGTGGTGAAGAATTAAATATCACNGTTGAGACAAAATATGACTTTGATGGATGGGGTGGTTTCAAGCAGGCCGTGACACTGGCAGCNGAGGCCAATAACGCACCACACATTGTAGTGACAGGCCACGAAGATATCGCACCATGGTCTCAGTCAGGTTTGATACGACCAATCGAAGACTATGTTGATTTCGACAGTTGGCCTCTCAGCGATCTGTTCGAAAACCTAATTGAGATTTCNTCTTATGAGGGGGTTATTTATGGGGTCCCCCAAGATGCTGAATCNAGACCTTTCTTTGGTTGGATTCCTCACCTCAAGGCAATTGGCTACAGTGATGCTGACATTCGTGATATGCCAGGAAAGGTGCAGAGGGGTGAATACACTCTGGAAGATGTATTNAATGATGCAAAGAAAATTCAGGATGCCGGNCTTGTAGAAGCAGGATACGGTTGGTATCCCCGTGTTTCCAANGGCGGTGACTACTGGCAGTTCTATCTCTCCTATGGTGGAGAGATGCTTGATAGTTCCTCTGGNAAATTGGTCTTCGATAAGGCTGCAATGCAAAAAGTTTACGAATTTTTTGCAAAAGCCGTCGAAATGGGTGTCACCCGCAAAAACCATATNGGAACTCCCTGGGATCAATGGTATTCCGAAGTTGCTTCCGGTAAAGCTGGCTTATGGCACGGAGGTACCTGGCATTATGCGCGATATACAGGCAAAGAAGGGCTTCAAGACTTTTTTGGCAGCGTGATNTTCAGCTTAATACCAGCTGGGGACAGNAACGGTAATGCNAACACCATTACTCATCCATTGGTTTATTTGGTNACAAATCGAGGCAGTGATGACGATGCAGCAGTAGCTGCTCAGTTGATCGCGATTGCCTCTGAACCACGGATCAACACACTCCATGCAATCAAGTCTGCGCATCTTGGTATTGCCAAGTCACAACAGTCTGTGCCTCTTTATGCCAATGACCGCTGGGCTAGTGAAGCAACCGTTCGCTTGTTACCTTATGCCAGTGCTCAGCCCAATCACACAGGTTTCTCACCTTATTTTGATGCGATGTGGAAGGGACTCGAAGCNAGTTGGACTGGTCAGAAATCTCCTGCACAGGCTATTGCTGATGTGGAATCTGAACTGAAAGCCCAACTCGGAGGTGACATCATCATTCGCTAATTTTTTCTTTCATCTCCCTGGATCATACTGGGGAGATNACCTTGCTTCACATTTTGATCCACTTGTTTGGCCAATGAGTTTATCTGCAAAACTTGGCTATGTTTTTATTGCCCCTGCGCTNGTATTAGTCACTGTATTTTTCTTGACCCCAGTNATACTNACGGGGATNTTCTCCTTCACCAATATGAGTACTGCTACCGGGATTACCGGTGGTGCCTATCAAATTACACCCTCACTCTTGAGGGATTTCTCTGATCAAAGCTTCGAAAAAACAACTCTGGATAAAATTGGTGCCGAGAGTTACCAAATTATCCAAGCCACTTTACAGACTGCACGTGANGCTGGAACAGATCCTTCAATGCTGGCAGAGCTTGAAGAAGAGCATCTAGGNAAAAACTTCACGAGCCGCAGAAAATTCGAACGTTTTCTGAAAAAACTACAAAACCGACCACGTAGTACACGTGAACTGAAATCAACCTCACCCCACTTTAGAAAATCTCTGATCAACGAGCGGTTTGNAACAGAAACAGATTTAAAAGCTGCGCTATCAGGAATGCAAACTGAACTTACTCAAGATCAAATCAACACGCTTAGCCAAGCTGCTTANACGGGATGGGTATGGACAACAGATAACTTCCACAAGATGACAATCCTCCCNGAAACTAAGCAAATTCTCTTCAACACNATCATCTATGTAACATTCACACTACTGCTATTCAACGTGGGCTTTGCGCTGGTCCTCGCTATCGCNACCTTCTACCTACCAAAGGGCCAAGCAGGAATTTTTAGAGCTCTATGGCTGCTTCCCAGAATTTCACCCTCGGTGCTCTATGTTGTTCTGTGGAAATGGCTGACCTGGGATACTGGATTTTTGAACGCCATCTTGAATCCCCTGGGTATCGCACAGCGCAACTGGATGTTAGATACAACTTTCAATGCATGGGTCTTCGTTGTACTGATCAACGGATTCATTGGTGCTTCGATGGGGATGATTCTTTTCTCCAGTGCCATTACGGCNATTCCNAAGCCAATGCTCTATGCCAGTGAAGTTGACGGGGCTAATCGTTGGCAACAGATTCGCTTTATTATCCTCCCGCAGTTAAAGTGGCCAATNCTCTTTGTGACAGTCTATCAATGTCTTTCNTTACTGACTTCCTTTGAACAAATTCTGCTCTCCACAGATGGAGGCCCCGGCTCTACAACGGAAGTTTGGGCTCTCGCAGCTTACCATAACGCCTTGGACAATTATTGGGGCAATTTACAGTATGGATATGGAGCAGCCCTGGCTCTGGTACTAGTTGTCATTGGTGTGATCATGTCTTTCATTTTTCTTCGATTCTTTCGCTTTNANGAGTTAGTGCGTCAACCACGCATTGAGCAATAAGGGTTCTGGTGTCTCAAAATTTCAAGAATTGGCCAATTCTAACCGCNTTAGNGTTGGCAACTGTACCAATCGTGCTGATGTATTCTTATCTTGTACTTGATACCGTCACCAATACGGAACCNGGAGGAATTCTCCCAAGCAGCTTTNCTCTGGAACACTGGCGCTTTCTCTACGAAGATATTGAGGGAAAAGCAAACATCTGGCGGGTAACCCTAAACACTCTAGTTTTTGCCAGCTCGGTGATGTTGCTGGTGCTTTCNGTTTCTTCAACAGCAGGGTATGCNCTCTCACGCCTTAACATTCCTTTTCGACGAGAATTTCTTGCAGGAGTANTAATTTTACATGCTTTCCCCTCGATCACTTTGATCATTGCAATCTTTCTAATTCTGCAGTTGATTGGGCTCTACAACACGCTCATCGGAGTGATTATCGTGATGACATCNCTCCAACTCCCNCTNGGTATTTGGATCATGAAAGGATTTTATGACTCAGTTCCATGGGAAATCGAGATGGCTGGATTGCAAGATGGAGCCAGTCGTTTCACCGTCTGGTATCGTCTNGTCTTACCTCAGGTCCGTCCAGGGATTATTGCCTTGGGGGTGTTTTCTTTCCTCTCCGGCTGGGGGGAGTACATCCTNCCAACCGTTTTGGCNCCTGCNAATAATGTTCAGGTACTCTCAGGTTACTTGGCTTCCCTCATTGCAGATGATCGAAATTTTGAATTCAATCTCTTTAAATCGGTGGGGCTTTTCTATGCAACTCCCGTCGTANTCATGTATCTGTTCTTTCAGGATAAACTAATGAACATCTATGGAGGAGGAACNAAAGGCTGATGGAAATCATTCTTGAGGACTTTACCAAACGNTTTGGTGAGGTAACTGTCATCGAAAAAATGAACCTTAAGATTCGGCAAGGTGAAATGCTNGCCCTTCTTGGTCCATCCGGATGTGGCAAATCAACCACACTTTTCACAATTTGCGGGATTCATCGGGTAGATNGTGGGCGTGTACTATTTGGAGAGCAGGATGTNAGTCGTGTTCCAGCNCAGCAACGAAATGTAGGTGTAGTGTTCCAGTCATATGCGCTCTATCCTCATATGAGTGTTTTTGAAAATATTGCTTTTCCACTGATCGTCCGCAAAGAGAACAAAAATATAATCCAGAGGAAAGTCGCTGAAATTGCTGAGTTGGTTCATATNGGAGAGTTATTAAAGAGGCGACCNGAGCAGCTTTCTGGTGGGCAGCAGCAGCGGGTTGCCCTAGCAAGGGCTTTGGTGCGAAAACCTAGCATCCTCNTACTGGATGAACCCTTNGCAAACCTGGATGCCAAGCTNCGNCTTGAAATGCGCTCTGAAATCCGGCGAATTCAGTTAGAAACTGGAATCTCTGCCGTACTGGTGACTCATGATCAGGTGGAAGCGATGAGCATGAGTGACCGGATTGCAATCATGAAGGATGGTGAGATCTTACAAGTCGCTTCACCAACAGAAATGTATCAAGAACCAATTAATGATTTTGTAGCTGGTTTCTTGGGCAACCCACCTATCGCTTTTCTGGATGCCCATGTACAAGACGGCTCGATTCATCTTATGAACGGAAAAATTCAATTTAATTTTCCAGGTAGCTCCACACCTAAAAATGGTACGAAGATTCGTTTGGGTATTCGGCCAGAACACTACCAGCCTAGTAACCCCATTGAAATCCATGGAACAATCTCTTTCGTTGAAACCCAAGGACGTGAAAATCTTTATGATGTGATGCTCGATAACGGGAGTATCCTTCGCTCAATTCAATCTTCTGCTACAGAGAGCTTTGAAAAAAGTGCTCAGGTCAACTGGGGCATTCAGCCCAACAAAGTGCTGATTTTCGATCAGGATGGCCAGCGGATCTAAGATTTGCTCAAGAGGGTTCTTACGCCTAATTCTCACGTTTCTAAAATAGATTCAAACTTGGTGATCGATCTCCAAACTTAATTCAAAAAAGGAATGCGCATCGTAGTTGACATAACAGTCAACCAGTTGCAACCTCCTTATCAATAAAATTGTAACACAGCAGCAGAAGATTGGAGCAGTTCAACCTTCCATGAGCATTGGATGTGAATCTGGCTCTGCCTCAACGAAGTGGAAGTGAAGCATCTAATTTTCTCGAGTGATTTGTGAGAAAATATCGTAGTGAGGGAATGGGATCTTAAGTGCGGCAAGTGAGTCGAAGAGAGTACTGATTTAATCCGCATAGCAAAAATTGATTTTTGTTGGCAACCGAAGTGGACTGGACGATAGCTCGCTCCAAACAACACCACATTACCTTGGAACTTTTAGAACTGTTGGGCTGAGGCTGAGTCTTCGGAGTAGAGTTTTTCGAACTGGGTGGAGGGGACCCACTGAGGACTGCTGAGTTTGCATGGATTCCAAATGAGCATGGACTCCCTGGAAATGCTATCCTGACCCACTGGCATTTGTGAGAAATTGAAATAATTGCACTGGATGAGAGAGATTCGTGGTATGTCCAGTCGCCTAAACAAGATAGGGGAGTACATTGTATCGGGGGTCGAATCTTGATAGCTGCGCTGCTTTATACTGAGAAGGGTCCGCTTGGTTGCGCCGCCGTACATTACGAAAGTGAAATTAATCCAGATCATAAGAACCAGCAGACTCGGCGAAGGATGAAACTCCTGGTCCAAGAATATGGAACAATCGTGAACGGTCGTGATCTGAAAACCAACACTCTCTAAAGCTCACATCAGACAAACACAGAAACGAAATCAGCCCAAATTTTGTGACCCAAGTCTCTCGGTTTTTGCAAAATATGATTTTGCATGGGGAACCTACTTACACTGGCCAAACTACCACTCGTCTGGAACCTTATCATTTTAAACAAACCCACTACCTAACTCTCGACTGGTTACTGTTGATATTCTATCAGGGGAGTAAATCCAATAACGTTCACGCAACCTCAACGACAGGGAACTAACTGTCTGATCGTTAGCTGGTTGGTACTACCATCTCCAGCTAAATCGGTTACCTCGCTTCCATCGATAGCAGAATTCGTTGCATCCAAAAACTAATTCTTGAATGAATTGGTGGTATGATCATTTCTGCAATGTTTTACCTTTTCTTGAATTTTAAAGGTACACCATGCCCTGGGACACTTCTCTCCACCAAGATCGATTTGATCCCTTACCAAATGAAAAGATCATGAAAGCTGTTGTGACAGCAGGTAATGGTGGATTCGAGCAATTGCAATGTCGTATGGTCAAACATCCACGACCTGGCGATAATGAGGTATTGATCCGCGTATTAGCTGCTGGGATAAACAATACGGAAATCAACACTCGTATAGGTTGGTATTCCGATTCTGTGAACCAAAGCACTTCGGCATTGGCGAGTTCTCGTATTCAAAAAGAAAAGGTTCCCGCAGACAGCGGCTGGAATGAGACCACCCCTTTCCCCTTCATTCAGGGAACTGACTGCTGTGGAGAAGTAGTCAAGCTTGGTCAAAACGCAGATTCTCAACTTCTGAATAAGCGAGTGTTGGTACGGTCTTGTAGGCGGCCTCAAGGATTCACTTCAATGGAGAATTTTTGGATGGGCTCTGACTCCGATGGGGCCTTTGCAGAATATGTCACAGTTCCTCAATCAGAAGTTTTTGAAGTCAAATGTGACTGGAGTCCTGCTGAGTTGGCTACAATCCCTTGTGCTTATGGAACTGCAGAAAACATGATTCAGCGTGCAGGGATTCGGTCCGGGGAAACGGTCTTGATCACTGGTGCTTCTGGTGGAGTTGGCTCTGCTGCCACTCAATTGGTCCAACTTCGGGGAGCTAAAGTCATTGCAGTTGTATCACTGGAAAAACAGAAGCAAATCCTGGAAATGGGCGCTACAATGACCATTGCACGTGATAAGAACATGGGAGAAGTGCTGGGAGAAGAATCTGTGGACATAGTGATCGATCTGGTGGCTGGAGATGCCTTTGCGACACTACTCAAAGTTCTAAAACGTGGTGGGCGTTACGTTTCCGCAGGCGCAATTGGAGGACCCGTTGTGGCTTTTGATGTACGTGTTTTATACTTGAAAGATCTACAGTTAATTGGTTGCACTGCTTGGAACGAGTCTGTCTTTCCCAACCTCATTTCTTATCTAGAAAACAAGAAACTTCGACCTCTACTTGCCAAGACCTTTCCTCTAGAGCAAATTGTCGAGGCACAACAAGAGTTCTTGCTGAAAAAGCATGTTGGTAATTTCGTGCTCATTCCAACAAATTAAGTTCTAGGGTTTGATGAATTTACTTGATGAAGAGTATTAGTAGAAGTTGGCGGTTCCAGAAGATCGCGCGATCACTACTTAGGGTCGAGTTACTGTTCTGGCCCAGGCAACCCCAATTTTATTCGAATATCGTCAAAGTCACCAGGATTCAGAAGAGATTTTATAGATGCTAAATCATACAGCTCCATAAATGGATGAGCAGGGGAAGATGGTATCAATCTAGGGATCACCACCGATATTACGGAACGCAAACAAAGAAAGTTAGCATAAGTGCAACGACGTCAGGTGGCAAGGAAGCGAGAAGCTCAACCTGGATACTCATCACTAATGTCAGCCGCTCGGTACAATTTCGATGATTGCTTCAAAAATCTAATTGCGAGCAGACAAAAAGCTGGCAAGGCAAAAAACGCTCTAAAGCTATCTCATCAAAAAGAAATCTCAGAAACTTTGACAAACGACCAATGATGTCAGGAAACTCTTTTCGGTTATAAGCCAACCTGCTGATCCATTGGTCTTCAAAAGTCTTTTATCAGAAATTTTGGCAAA
>NYVT01000068.1:0-24804 GCA_002684675.1 Deltaproteobacteria bacterium | reverse complement strand
CAGACAAGACTTATCTCTAGGCTATTTTCACCACCTGAAAAAGCTTTGGGTGTATTTCGGAAAATGTTTCTAGTGAAGTGGTTCAACATTAAGATTACAGCAAGATATCCTTCTAAATAAATTTGGTAGGACTCCATCATTCTATTCAGTTCATCAGAAACTGTGGATTCAAAACTTTTAGAAATCAACGCATCAAAGTCAGCATCCTTCTTGTACCATTGTTTGGGAGTGCACTCTTTGAACTAGAACTTTAGAATCTCGTCAGCAGTAGTTGTATTAATCATGGTTTGGTATGCTTTACAATTGAATTGATTAGACCAATTCGTTCATCTGGAATTCTTTGATAGGGAGATTTGATAAAACGATCATTAAAGATCTTTGGTACCTTGATTCAAATATGGTCTCCAGTAGTTTCAATTGTTCGAGCCTAAAATTACAGAATCACTGTAAAATGGGTATCAGAATTGTATTTGAGTAAATCATAAGGCAATCTCTTAAAGACATGAAATTCATAATCATTATTCTCATCTTCGTGGTTCTAGGTTATATTTTTGCTAGAGAATTATAATCTTAGATCTGTTGGGTTAGCTAAGTCCTCCAATTAAGAAGCAATGTTTTATTCGCTAATTTGGATCGCCCTGCATACACCTGTTTTACTATTTCTTATATACAAATGGTTTTGGTTGAAGGATGAACGTGCAGAGCTCAAGAGTAGGTTGCCTGAGGTTATGCGGCTACTATTTCGGATCAATATTGGTTTCGGGGTGATTGTGCTCGCAGATCTCTTCATCACGGAATTACTGACCCCCATGCTTTTAGCATGATTGGATTCTGAAACGAAAAAAGGTTGGAAAGTATCTTCAATAGATGGTGAGAAGTGATATCTGTGTTGAACTGTCAGGGAGCCGGCTGAGTTTTCGAGTTGGGGCCTTTCTACTTTTNNAAGGCCAGATACTACTTTGTCGGATCGTTTAGAGCGACTGCTGAAAGTTTCTTTGACCATCGTGNNCAACTCTGCGAGCTATTNTGAGTTTTTTANGAAAGCTGCTGAATTTCAGGAGAAAAAAACTAATTANTAAGTCNCGCGAATTTTTCGGTGGGTTCTCTTTGGAGGCTTGAGCTNAAGTTAGATTTCAAATCAGCTTTTTTCAAACCNACAANTTGNGTCAACAAGCACTCCCGNAATTTCATACATCACTATTTCATCCCTGATCATTGCTGCATCTAGGTGGTGACCAANGTTAGTTTGCGCCATGCACCACTTCGNAAACGTGCCAACATAGCCAAACAAAGTATCGGCGAAGAGAAAGCGTGTATTGCCAAAACTTCGCTAGGTGTGAATTCAAAAATCCGGATTAGCAATAATACGAGCAAGAATTGAAACCACCAGAAAGCAGCAAAGATTGTCATGGCTCCGTAAGTGTCTCCAACTCCACGCAGNGCTCCTCCTAGAATAGCGGACCAAGCTANGATGAACATCATGAAAGCGTTAAGCTGAGTACCCCACTTTGCNAAATCAATTGTCTCACCCGAGGTATCGGNNGCTAAAAAAATCCCGANCATCGCTGGAGTCATCAACAAACAGGCTATTGAGACAACGAAGGCATAGATTGAGGCCAAGAATAANCCTGAAAAAACTGAGTCTGTCGCTGCATCGGGATCTTGAGCNCCNACAAACCTTCCTGTAAGACTCATTGTCCCAATCTCCAANCCAATCACTGGAATAAAGAGTGTGTGAATCCAGGTGAACGCCACAGTGATGGCAGTGGAAACAANGATACCATAAGACTGAAAAGCGAGAATCAGTAGATCAATCGCAAAAATTACCAAAGTGATTTCAAGCCCACTTGCAAAACCATAGCGGATGAGTTTTTTTAGGATTTTAAGGTCCAACTGAAAGCTTTTCAGAATCTGATATTCTGGAAATTTGATCTGTCGAAAATAGATAATCGCTAAAGTTAGTGCTCCGGTGAACCAGGCGAAAACTGTCCCATATCCTGCCCCTNCGATACCAAGCTCTGGAAATCCNAACTTNCCAAAAATCAANACGTAGTTTGCGCCAACGTTGGCAATAGCCATTACAAAGGTTGAGAGCAGGATGACTTTTGTTTTGCCCAGNCCACCAAAATAACTGTTCAAGCTATGCCGAATGAGATCCAAAGCCGNCCCAGCCATAAGAATTGTCAGGTAAGTTTTGGCCTGAACCACCTCTATGTCTGAGAGCCCTGCCGTTGCAAGGACCCATCTCCCAACTGGAATGAGCGCTAAAATAATTGGNANACTGAGACAACTNAATAAAATGCTTTGAGTGAGTACCNTGGGACAGTTTTGATACCTTTCTGCTCCAAAATACTGAGCAACCAAAGCCGTACTGAAGCCAATGATCCCTATAAAAAAAGAGACAAAGGCAAAGGANGTAAAGCCACCGCTCAAGCAAGCATTCATTGCCTCTGCACTGATNTGCTTTAAATACAACCGATCAATAAACATCAGCATTGCTTCAGTTGAGGTAGAAATCATCAACGGAAAAGCAATGTGAATCATGGGTGTGATTCCACCTCGGCCCTGAAGTGCCTGTAATAATTTCGTAACGCGGCTTTGGATTAGATNTGCTCTGAAGAAGTGATTGGAAANGTTATAAACTTAANTGGAATNAATNGATGAAACAAAAAANTAGTAATTAAACAATCATCTCNATTTTATCAATTAGTTTTGTCAAGTCTCATGAATTGTCTCAATGAGGATTTGCCCGNTAGGAAGGTGCAATTGATTGAGGCAACCACAGATTGACTGAAAAAGGTCTAAACTATGAATGAGGANAAGCATCATTTAATCTAAATATATCGGAATGATATGCCCTTATNGGCAGTACTTACNATTTTGTTGGCCTTTCCAATTACACTGTTAGCTCAGAGTCTTGGTCCACAAACTCNTGAAATGATTCGTGAATATTCTCACCCGTCCGAAATAATTTNTTACGCGCGGGTCAATCGCGCTTGTGATCGGTTTGGCCTTNACAAAGAAGCGGCAGANCGTGCGATGAGGAATGTGTTGAGGCTAAGAAGAATCAATGCGGTCANTTACGCTANTGTAGATCCAGTCNANAAGCTTGTTCTTTTAGGAAATGTACAGTGTTTCGCAGATAATCAGGTGAGCATTGCACGCANCAGTGTAGACTTCTTTGTGCAATTGACCGAAGAGTTTACAGACAACATTCGTATTGGCTTTCANCAGGGAGCCATCCTTCCCANTCCAGATTCAAATGAAATCCTNTTAGAACTTCAATTTAATACCGAAACCAAACTAACTGAGTTTGTGTCGGCCCACCAAAATTATGATANGCTCTTGCCAAGTCACTCTCTAAGTTCGTTCTGAAGNTATCTACTTTTGATACCATTTGGGTAATCTGATTTGATACNATGGTAAATTTTTGAATAGTTAGAATGAGACGAGCTCACCAAAAAGTATGTTAGCTTTTTGATGAGCTGATGATCGGTTGAGGCAGTCGAAGAATTAGGACCCAAATTTATTCCGGCCAAATGAACTGGGGTCCGGCTCGAACATACTTGTTCCTTGTTGTTGGCGAAGCATCATTTTTCGCTCTTCCGCTGCGAGCAAGGAATAGGATGGCTCTTGATTTAATGTATTTGTAAGGGACTCAATCGATTTGGCGATCTTGGAAGTCAGTGACATAGTGNCTCCTTGTNCTCTAATTTTTNATNNAATGTGCCGAGATGAACTAAATCGCTANNCTTGAAAGANTATGTGACAATATNAATACATAAAATTAAATTATGCAACATTAAAAAATAATATATTTACGAAANAATNCTATTATAANCTGATATTATTAAATAATTTTTNAAAAAAATTATTTGAAAATTATATTTTTATCTAAAAAACAATAAAAATTTNTTATTAAGATAATAATTATTTGGATGAGAGTGCNTAAGGGATCGTTTCGANCCAATAGTCTGATTTCAATAAACATTTACACAGAGAAGAATTGCTNATTTGAATCAACAGGTTTGATTTTTTCCATTCACTGTCTTGAATTGGANAGAATGGGNTTACCTTGAGAGTAAAATTCTGNTTTACCAGAAATTGATATTTCTTNGCATGCGACACGAACTAGTTTTTTTTGGTTCAAGGTGTAGTAATGGTTTTTGCCANTTCATAATTGGAAAATTGNATCACAAGGGCGGTGAGGGNTGCTNGTAACAATTAAATTTCCTCACAATTTTTGTTCTAGTATTTNATACTAACCCTCATAAACAGTTCCCAATCTCTNNGTNNNGCTATGAGNGTTTTCANATACCACTGATTGNCTCTTGTCCATCNAGACAATCATTTTTNNAGGCTGGANGAGACCTTAAAATACTTTTTGATTAAAAATTTATTAAGAAGTGCGGGTGCAAGCTTTTTGGNAGGAGAATTAGGTCGANNTGTTGACGACGATAGGTTTGAGTTGTGGAGGTGGAGGGATCAGGGGTCTTATATCAGCGAAGGGGTGAATGGGATCATGGCGAAAGGCCTCGGCAAAACCATTTAGTCGACCACACTGGGCGGATCGGAATCGNCCCTGGACTCGTGACATTTCTACGAAGTGCCCTGGTCCTTGACTTTTGTGACATAGGATGGCTTGCTCCTTCAGATTCTGGAACTGACTGATGTCAACATAATAGTTTGGCAAAAAATCGTTACCCATCATTGGATCAACCCAGAGCACAGGAACTCGAAAACTCGCAGCNACCAAACTNGCGGAGGAAACAGNCCGGTGATCAACGTGGTAGTCATTGGGAGCGTGGGCTACCAGCAAGTTTGGTTTGAGGCGCAAGACTTCAGTAGTTAGCTTTACAGAAAATTCTTCAGACTGATATAGCTCACCGTCCGGGAAATTCAACTGAATTAAGTTAGCATCCAAGACTTTAAGCTGCTGCGATTGCCTCCTCGGAGCGAAGCTTAGCAAGATCTTCTGGATTGANGTTTCCTCCCTTGGAACCATCTGTAGCGATNAAAATTGTNACCTCCGCNCCCATTAAACGCCAGGCAGCAANCGAGCCTCCACAATAGATATCAGCATCATCAGGGTGTGCCATGATCAGGGCAACGTGCATCTTATNGGTCTTGGAGAAATTCTAACACCATTGCAGCGGNCCATGTGAAACGTTCTCCTCCACATGCTTCACCGGTCTNAGGATCGTAATATTCTGCAAAACCGCCGGAGCTAATCAATCCCAGAGAATCTTCCACGATTTTTCTACTAGNTTCTTCCAGATCTNCAGCTTGTAACCCATCGTTAATCAAGTAGTTGATAATCAGCCAGACAGGACCACGCCAATAGCGCTTAGCGTCAAACCTTGGATCTGCTGGATCATGACTTGGGATGCTGAAACGACAATCTGCAGAAATTTGCTCTATGCTAAGAGCAATCGCTCGCGCCCGATTGTGGCGAATCGGTGCGAAGACGGCCAGCAGTCCCCCTACAGAATTACTCTCAATTAGTTGCNCTGTCGTTCGATCTTGACAGAGGTACTGCCTGTACAGATCACTCCAAAGATTCTCCAAGGCCTCCAAGCTTCGTCGAGCCCAGATGTAATTGCGTTGAGCGATATCATCCATTTCNAGNTCTTCTGCCAGTGCAGCTAGATCAAAGCAGGAACGAATCAAAATCGCATTAAAGCCAGGGTCCACAACTTTNAACGGAGAGGCATCGTGTANTTTGTTATTGTCCCAACCGAGTGAGCGAAAATGTTCTACCAACCAGAGATAGCGATCGTACTGTGCCTTGGTGGGGCGATGTTCTGGGTTAGCGTGCTCGGTATCGCGGCGAACGTAGTCGACAATACCTTNGNTGGGTACACGCTCAAAAGCTTCNTCCCAGTCAATCGAATTATCACGGCCAGCTTCCCAAGGATGGATGATCGAAACGAGTCCTTCCCGCTGTGGGTCTCGATTTGCAAAAAACCAGGCATGCCAGCGGTCAACTGCATCGACCAGGTCCTCGATACGTTCTTCAATTTCTTCTGGATCTGAACAGCGTTGGTATAAACGCCTCANGACAAAACCGGCAACAGGTGGTTGGGTGATGCCACTGGTAGCNACCNAACGGCCAGTAGACCAAACTTCGGGGCCTGGAAAATATCCATCGTCGGGATGNTGAAAGACAATGTGGGGAACCATGCCGTCTGGCCACTGATGTTCAAACAATGTTTCGATTTCACGCCATGCTCGGTCTTCATCAAGGTACATCCAGCCCAGTGCTGTTAGGCAGCTGTNCCAATTCCATTGGAAAGGATACAAACCTTTGGTGGGAACCGTGTAGCGTCCTTCGCGGTCGTTCTCACTAAGGATCTCTGCAGCAAGTCCGCGAAGTTCTGCNGGGTTTAGGGCCTCTTCCATTATTTCCTTTCCAGTTGAGGCATGTGTTAATTGAAGTCAATGATGACTTATATGAAGGCAATAAACCAATTTGGATTNCAAATTACTGGCAAATCCAGCTANAGTTTTCAATATTTTTCAACAAATTTTTCAAAAAGGTCATGNCACCCTCGATTAATCTCAAAGAATTACAAGATTTGATTCGGCAACGAAGCTTACAGGGGCGGNCACTCGTTGCATTGGCTGGGCCTCCCGGTTCTGGTAAATCCACTCTGGCTACTGAATTGGAAACAGCACTCAACCAGGAGCAGCCTGAGCAGGCGATGATTTTGCCAATGGATGGATTTCATTATGATGATCTACACTTGGTACCAGCNGGCTTACGGCCGCGTAAAGGAGCTCCACAGACCTTTGATGTAGGNGGATTTTATCATATTTTAAGACGTTTGCACGATAGACATGAAAAGTTCGTAGCAGTGCCGGTTTTTGATCGAGATCTCGAGATTGCTCGAGCCGGAGCCCGTTTGATTTCTGCAGAAGTACCTGTGATCCTAGTAGAGGGTAATTATCTACTGCTTCAGCAGGAGCCGTGGTCTAAGTTAAGGCCGTTGTTCGATCTGGCTGTTCTGCTCGAGGTACCGGATGCAGTGCTCAGGCAACGCCTGACTGAACGGTGGCAGCATTATGAGTTGCCCTCGGAGGAGATTNCTGCGAAGGTAAACGAGAACGACCTGCCAAACGGACGCTACGTNATGGCCAAAAGTGGCGGAGAAGACTATCGNCTGAAGAGTGGATGAACACTTTCCTCCTGAATTTTGTTTTTCGCAGACCCTAATCTGATTGATCCNTTTTCATTTAGATGCTAATTAATTCGTCTGCTTCACCGAGTATCCTGTTGACCCTGGCAAACTATTGGACTGAGGCACGCCCTGTTTATAAGGGCATTCTATTGATGATTTTAGCTAGNTTCGCCTTCAGCTGCATGGATACCATCGCCAAGATGATGAGTGCTCACTATGATCCTTTTCAGGTCGTCTGGGCGCGTTATTGTAGTCAAAGTTTTTGGTCCCTAGTTGTCCTCGCTCCATTCCTAACACGCTTGCTGAAAACTCGGTATCTCAAGCTACAGATTTTGAGATCGGGGCTGTTGTTTGGCGCGACCNTAGCCTTCTTNTCAGCATTGCCNTATCTAAAATTAGCGGAATTGNTTGCTATCTTTGAGGTGGCTCCACTGCTGATTACTTGTCTCTCTTTCCTGGTCCTGAAAGAAAAGGTTAGCTGGCCTCGTTGGGTGGGAGTAACGATCGGTCTGCTGGGAGCACTGATCATCATTCGTCCCGGCACGGAGGTCTTTACACCCTACGCACTGTTGCCGGTTGTGGCGGCGAGCTGTTTTGCTGGCTATTCGATCACAACACGTTTTCTGGGATCTGAAGAGTCTCCCTGGACTAACTTTCTCTACACTGCCCTNATTGGAACATTCATCGCTTCGGTACTTGTGATTCCTAAGTGGCAACCGATTGCAATGGAAGATCTACCGGTTCTTGCTAGNTTTGGCATGATTGGGGGAATTGGACACCTGATGTTGATCTTTGCTCTGCGATACACCCAGGCCTCGATCCTTGCGCCTTTCTCTTATTTTGGTTTGTTGTACAGTAGTTTCTGGGGATTTTTTGTCTTNGAAGAGCTACCCGATATCTTCACTTACCTCGGAGCTTNCGTAATCGTTGCTTCGGGCATTTTTGTTTGGTATCGAGAAAACAGGAAGACGGTAGTTGCAGTGATGCAGGAGGACTAGGTTCTTGAGAGAAAATTGTCAGCGAGCATCAAGGTGCCGGTAGTGTAAGTTTCGGCTACTTCCTTTGCAGTTGGGGTTTCCGGATGACTGCCAATCCAAGCAGTCAGTAACAATCTTCGAAGCATCACAAAACTTGGGAGCATGTTCACGCTTTCCTCACTGAGTGAGGTTACACTGCGATAGCCTTGAATCCAAGAATCTTCAAGCTCAGCAATGATGGATTCGTGTTCTAAGAAACTTACNGCNGCTGCGAAATCGTAGCCAAACCATCCAAAACCGCAGTCGTCAAAATCAATGATCCCCAAGCGGTCTCCTTCCACGAGGAGGTTTGCGAGTCGCAGGTCGGCGTGNATCAGTCCAAATTTGTCGGAACCTTCTCCAAATTCATTAAGTTGNCGTTTTAATTTCAGGCAGGTTTTTTCCAATAACTGCTCCCCATCCTTTGTCAGTTTAGGGGCAAATCGCCAGTCACCCCAGTGAGACTTTGGCCCCACTGTGGTGTCAAAATTCCAAATCTTGCGGACAAATGCAGTTGGTCGCTTCCAGGAGCGAACATGTTGGTGTAGTCGAGCACTGATNGCTCCGAGTTGCTCAAAGCCACTGTTCAGGTTTGCTGTTGGAGNGGGTTCGACTCCCGTCATGAAAGTGAAAGCCACCACAAAACGATGTTCTCCCTCCAATTCGAAGCTTGTTAGAAGGCCACCCGTTTTGACTACTAGTGGCTCTGGGGTTTCGACAATCTCTTCTTGACGCAAGGCTACGATCCAATCCAGTTCGGACTNGATCTCTTGTTGGGTATGGTAGCCTGGCCGATAAACTCGGAGCACTATCAGGCGTCTACTGCCGGGCTCTTCTGCACGAAATGTTGCATTCTCAGAGATGGTCAGCAATTCCACGTTGGTTTGGGGATNAAGTTCCCATTTGTCAAGCAAACCAATTGCTCCTTGCCGCAGCCTTTCNATTAATTGATNGTCATATAATCCTGTCATTTNGANTACTTNGCACAAAAAATAGATTAGAGNGTAACNTTTTTGGGTTAATTGACAGATTCAATGAAATGCTCAATCTCTTCAAGAATCATGGTACGGTCGTGAAGCTGTTCGATCCATCGGCTCGGGAAAACACNTGTACCTCCAGCTGCTCCAAGAAGGGCGCCTAAGATGGCGCCACGATGGCAGTTATCACCACCNGCTTCCGCATTGGCAATCAAGGCTTGCTCAGCATCNGTTTTGTACTTGGCCAGTAGATAAAGTACTGAAGGAACGGAGTGCTCGATGTAGCANGCAGGGCTGAAAATCGGGCCGATGACGTCCTGATCCTGCCAATTTTTACGACCAGCTTCTTCAAGCAATTTGTTTAGGCGAAGTCCCAGGGATTGAGTGGCCTCCAGCATCTGATCTTTAAGATCAGNTGAGCGCTCTTGTTGAAGCAATTTGTGTAACAGCTCCATGANGGGCTCTGCGTAGTGCTCNAGCTTGGGAGATTGATGAGTCAGNCGTAATTGAGTACGAATCGTCAACCAATCTCCAATGGATTTGATGAGAACCGGAGGAAGCAGGACGAGGCCTCCAACAGACGCAGTGTTGTGATCTTCTGCGCCGGCACAGTTCTTAGCAGGCTTGCCANTGTTCCAGTTGGCAAAAAAATCCCGGTGGAANGACTCAGCATAGGTGTCCTGATGGCTGTCTGCGGTGGTCATGAAATCAATGTAGGCCTCCAAAAATCTATCTGCTGAGTANTCCAGTATNGAACTCCGCAATAAGACCCGCANACACTGAAGGTTCAGAGTGTTTTCACCGGCCNGCAGTGCATGGTGNTAGTGGAGTTTNGGCCTNGCCCAGAATTCCTTGCGCCCTTTGAGGATCACATCCCCCACNATGCTGCCGTGCTGTTTGCCACGCCCATGCCCTCCTGTGTTAGAGAGGTGCAGCAGAGAATTTGGATGAAATTCCTTGGGAGCCTCCATGTTGCGGATCGGACCGTAGTCTTGCTGGAGTGCTTTGGTGTCGTAGTACCAATGAACAGGCATTGCGAGAGCATCTCCGATGAACATACCGAGGAGCATTCCACGAATTTTTTCTGGTTGATAAGGATTCATNAGATATGGGAATTCGAATTAATGATTATGGAGTTNAATATTTTCGCACAANTTNTTTGATTNTAATTAATCTNATATTGGAATTCTNNATTGAACTTCCCAAGGTTTTTTTTTAATGGGCTTTATGAACCCCCACAAAAAGCTCAGAAAAAANCTATCTCGAAACCATNAACTNAACCCAAATCTCCTGATTCTNAAACTGCACNAATGGCCTACCCCACTTCATCTTGAAGAGGTGGCATAGGGCACNGGGTTGCAACTTAATGGCAGNTCAGCAATTTCCTAATCATGGCAGCTAGCTGGCTCTTGTCATACTAAGAAATTGTTTACAGAAGCTAAAAAATCAATAAGTTCCCACAGACCAANTCGCCTGTTCGAATCAGATCTCAGGATGAGTGATTGCAGAGAGCATGATTCCCAATGGACTGTTTAATCATTGCTAATGNCAGGCGTTTACATGCCCATATCTTNCGATTAATNTCGAACAGAAAAATGAANATAAACTAAGAGAATGTTTTTTAGGAATTTGAGCGAAAAAGTTTTTAGACTTTAAANAATTGGGTGTTCGGGACTGCCTTGNCCTATCTGACTGNTTCCCCCGTTTTGGCCTCCGACACTCGTGTGACNTTGGTACNTGGTANACCACATTCTTACNTTGCAGCGTGGGAAAAAGCTAGACAGGACACCAAGCGTGACATCGGTCTATATGGTGGGTAATTTGTNGGAAGGTAATCGGCAGAAAATTTCTGTGGCCAAGTGGCTGNCGGCTCAGGTAGAAGTCCTAATTGTTGATGAACCGTCGGTNGGNATCGACACTAAGACCANGGCCTACCTGCANNAATTGATTCGGGAAATGGCCGATCAGGGCACGTCAATCTTCTTGATCAGCTCTGATNTGCCCGAAATCANTACAGTGGTAGATCGAATCATCGTAATNTAANACTTTGCGATCAAGAGAGACCTGAAAAACAACCGAAATTATGAGGCGATGAGCANNAGAATCATGAATTTNATTCATAGCTGNATGTTCTGAAGAGTTNTTCANCATAGTAAATCATTTGATTCCATTTTCTTCATTATTAAAATCTTTTCAAAAAATTATTTCCCTCCTTCCTGTTTTTGACTGTCTTGCTTTCTCNATGATAGCTGTTNAAGAATNTCNACANCNATCAANTTCTCAAAATTGAGCTCTCAATGTGCAGNGGATTTATAAAAAATTCAACTCTACCCAGAGGCTCCATTACAAATACAACCTATGAATTCCATCACAAAATCCGACTACGATCAGATNCTTGAAAAAGCAGTTGCTGTTCAGCGCAAGTGGCAGGAGATCCCGGCTCCGAAAAGAGGAGAACTNNTGCGAGTCTTTGGCAATCAATTGCGCGAATCTCAAGAAGGCATTGCCAATTGCATCATGACCGATGTTAAAAAGATACGGGCTGAAGCNCTTGGAGAGGTGCAGGAGGCGATTGACATGTGTGACTTCGCTGTGGGGCTTTCGCGGCAACTGTACGGACTGACGGTTGCAAGTGAGCGTCCAGAACACAAGCTACAGGAGGCCTATCATCCNTTGGGGGTCATTGGGGTGATCACTGCGTTCAACTTCCCATGTGCAGTCTGGGCCTGGAATCATTGCCTCTCAATAGTTTGTGGGAACAGTGTGATCTGGAAGGCTTCTCCAAAGGCACTGAATGTNACTGCNAATTGTAAGCAGGCCTGGGATCAAGCGGTGCAAAACTGTATNCCTGGGGAAGGGTTTGAGGATCTGTTACAGTTGGTTGTTGGGCACAAGGAGCAGGCCGAGTGGNTGGCTGACGATGCGCGGATCAGCCTGCTGAGTGCGACGGGTTCAACGNAGATGGGCAAGTCCTTGGCTACAAGAGTAGCAGCTCGTTTGGGTAAGGCNCTNTACGAACTCGGGGGTAACAACGGGATGGTTGTCAGCCAACATNGCAACATNGACNTGGCGGTTCGGGCGATCGTCTTTGGAGCGGTTGGTACCGCAGGTCAGCGNTGCACTACCTTACGCCGCTTGATCGTTCACGAGCAGGTTTATAATGCANTGTTGGCCAAGCTGAAACCGGCTTATGCGAGCCTANCCGTAGGTGATCAATTCAATGAAGAAACCCTGGTTGGACCATTGATCGATCAGGCAGCAGTCGAACAGATGCAGGCTGCCTTGTCTTCTGCAAGCAAGAAAGGATACACCGTTCACGGTGGCGAGTACCTTGGAGAATGCCTNTTGCGTCCAGCTATCGTCGAAGCTCTGGAGCAGTGCGAGTTGGTGCGGACCGAAACCTTTGCACCGATCCTTTATGTTTTGAAATATTCGGAGTTGAAGGAAGCAATTCGGCTGCACAATGGTGTCCCCCAGGGCCTGAGTTCCTGTATCTTCACAGACAACCTACAGGAAGCCGAGACCTTCACTTCTGCTGTCGGTTCTGATTGTGGAATCGTCAACGTCAACATTGGCCCCAGCGGTGCCGAAATAGGTGGAGCTTTTGGAGGAGAAAAGGANACAGGTGGNGGCCGTGAGTCAGGTTCTGATGCCTGGAAGCAATANATGCGTCGTAGCACGATTACGATCAATTATGGGACGTCAATCCCATTGGCACAAGGGATTAAATTTGGAGATTGATGGTATGCANAAAGGTTTTTATNGAGTTCCAGATGTGCAGTTTGATCTNGAGAAGACAAAAGATGCCCTGCAAGAGGTGGATTCCAGGGTNGCTNGGCAGTCTCCTCTTGGTGAACGAGACATCAACGCCATTTGCCTGACACAGATTCCTGGTGACCCAAACTCGATCACAGGCGGAAATGTTCGCGGTTTGTTTTGGACCAGGCCTGATCATACTGGGGTTGAGGTGCAACGTGATGATCCAATTGCTGAAGAGAAGTATTCGGACTTCGTCAAATTGTTTGAAGATACTTACTTTAAGGAGATCTACGACACCTTGATCTCGCGCTTCCGGTTGGGTCGAATCCGCCTCCTTTGGAAGCTCCCCCGCACTACCCTGAGTTGGCATCGTGATCCGGAGCCGAGACTTCATATGCCGATCATTACCAATCCTGGAGCTCATATGGTAATTGAAGAAGTCAGCNATCACATGCCCGCAGATGGTTCCGTTTGGATCACGAACAATACTCGTTATCACACTGCCTTTAATGGTGGAGAAGAAGACCGAGTTCATTTGGTAGCAACAGTGCTGGATTGCAATATGAGTNTCTTCGATTNAAGTTGACGATCACAGCGTTGTTGGTGAGATTTGNCGTAGATTAATTCGTTGACGGTTTCTAAAAAGTGAACGCTATGAAAGTTTTTCGAAGTGTTTCGCTATGTGTTGTNACGGGAATCCTATTGTGGGTAAGCTCGCTTTCAGCTCATGANNTCTCGAAGATCAACGCTGAGAGCCTGTCGAGAAAATACTTTCGTAATGAAGTTTTGTCTTACACCAGTCTGGTTGAAAATCGCTGTGTAAGAATTGGGCTCAATGCGGCTGCTGTNAATCAAATCCTAGTTGAAGAAATTGAGAAGGCCGAGCTGTTACCCTTGGCTGAGGAAATNGNGGTCCTACTCCCNAGAATTTTACTTATTGGCGAGNTTAATTGCTTTTCAAAATATCTCGGAAATTCAGTATTCTATCATGCTAGCGTTTCTTTGCGGTGGGAGGATGGAAGAGATGCAAGTGGTTGGTTGACCTTAGGTTCAGTGTCTAGTGCGATGGGCTTGGGTGATGAGACGCGCAAGCCCCTCAATTCTATTCGAAAGGCTGCCCGTGAAAAGATTCGTGATCTGCTGAATGCCCAGCGTCGACAAGCCGAGTGAAGTTTGGTTTTTTTTGATCCGAACTTAGGCGTACTGGACAATCAAAACCGAGCGATCGTCGGAAAATTCTATGCTGGTGGAACCCTTGATAGCTGGGCAGCTGTCAATCTTACTTGGATCAATGGATTCGATTTGGGCAAACTCTTTCTCCCACCCTGCCACCGTCANATCATCTGGCAGACTGAAATAGCCGTCCGTAAAGAGTTCGAGGCTCNTAATAGAAGACTTTGGACGAGAAAAGCAAAGCATGCCCTCACCAGCNAGGCTCTTTCCATTNAATGCAGCATAGCCTAGGGGAAGTTTTTCTTGGTTGGCAAAGCGGTGCTGNGAAACCACCCCNTGTTTGAGAAAGCTTATTCCTTCTTCTGCCGAAGCTGGGAAGTTTAGTTTGATGCGCTCNAAGAGGTTTTGATAATGAATACTCTTCAATACTCCCTGCTCGAGAGCCTTGTCTAGTCCAAAGTAAACAACTTGACGGGTTTGATACTCCAATTCATCGCCATCCAAATCCTGCTCGNGTAAAAGTTTAAAGATCGTCATGCGCGCTAGAGTTGAGACGTGATCGATTTGTTTGCGCAAGATAATCTCTTCCTTCCCATTTAGACGCACACCGCTATCCCCCAGNAGGAAAAAGAGCAATTCATCTCCAATATCCCAGGCCAGAGCCATCGTCGTTGAAGGTGGTTTGCCCTCTGCTTGTAGCTGTCCTTGCGCAATTTTCTGCAATAAGACCTGTTCCAGTTGCGCATTAACTTGATGTAGAAGTTCTTCGTCGCGTGCCAATTTTTGTGTTGCCCAAAGTCGACTGACAGCTTCGGCACAGGTAAATGCTGCAAAGCGTCCGCTGGTGATTCCGTCCAGCATTGTTTTGGTCGGATCGGTTGCGCCATCAAACAAGGCATAGAGATNAGTCAGGATCAGTATTACATCCTCCCCTGGAGCTTCAAAAGATCGATACTTGGAACGGTTGAAAGAAGAGATTTGCATTTCTTACCTAAAGCTAAAAAAGAAAGGGCTGTTGAACAGGAGCCAGCTCTACTGGTTGTAAAACCAAGGGAAACAATGGAGCTTTGAGCAGCTGTTCCACCTTTGAGAGTGGTCCATTCAACCAGGTTGAGACTTCACTGGNAAGTAGGAGCAATGGCATGCGATGGTGNATCTGGGCACATTGTTGAGTNGGCTTGGTGGTCAGAGTTACCAGNTGATTNGTTGAATCCGTTTCTGAAAACCAGATAGCCGCNATGNATAGAGGGGATTCATCAGGTGCATGAAAGCGAAATTTCTGTTTTTGACTACTTTCTAAAACCTTCCATTCATACCACCCGCTGCAGGGAATAACGCAACGGCGTGATCGAAACGATTCACGAAATGTCATCTTGGTAGCAACGGTCTCAGCTTGGGCGTTGATCAGAAGGTGCCTGCCCCAGGNGGGGNTAATGCCCCATTGCAGGCAGACTTGGGTGAAGCCTTGGAAATCAGCCTGTAGCGTGTCCACCATTTGTGTGGGTCGTAAATCACGATTCTCTTTACCCTCCCATTTTACGCCAAAGNCTGCCTTGACAGCATCACCAATTTTGTTGGGTAGAATGTCAATGCGCCCGCACATGAACTAATACTCTAAGGNGTGTTTAATATTAAACGTTGATCCCAAAGTTCCTCGTAGTAAGGCAGCGCATGTTGCTCCAACTCAAGGTANTGACCAGTCAAGGTCTCTCCGGGTGGGCTGGGTGGACCAAATTCCTGGCTTGCCTGAACGTTTTTGTACCAATAGGGAGCCCAGGGACCGTCGTAGGGCTTTTCACCAGGCTCCCAGTTTAACATTGCTTCGTAGTAAGATAATCCTAGGGCAGTCAAGATTTTAGGAAATGCCAATTNNGGATTTACCAGCATTTCATCACTGTCTACAANAAGCTTTGGTCCTTGAAAATGATTCAGTCTCTGCCACTGTTCCACCTGTTCCACAATGCCAATATCCGCCAATTGGGCTTGAGGCCAAANCTTGGCAAAAGATCGAATGACCTTGCGTGGGTGACGAATCCAAAAGATATGGACTGCGTCCTTGGCCCACTCCCAAGGCATCCCCACCATGTGATGTGCCATGTTCTTCAGATACAGTTCCCNGGAGCCTTGTTGACAAAATTGCTCAATTTTAGCTATGCAATCTATTGGGGTGNGGGGAAGTTGAGCTAGAATCTCGGTTCGNCCAGGATGGTNNAGTCCAGTCCGTTGAAGATATGGTCCGTAGAAGGGCTCATCAATCACCACACAGCCCGGCCGCTGAGCGAAGCTGTACATNAGTGCTGTNCTAATGTTGCGAGGACCAGAGATTGCGTGAATCAAACGGGTCTGNATCATCTGATGGGAGTCAATTAGTGGTCGGATCTCACTTACCCCCAATTCAGAGCAACAGGGTTGAGGGGCTTGAGCAATTCTANCAAGCCGGCTTTGGTTTGAGGATGTAATGAAGGAATGGGGTGTCTGCAAAATGATGATTGAATGACTCCGCCCTCTTCCATAACCACCTTGGTAGCACGGAAACCACATTGTCGGTTTTCAAAGTTTATAGCTGGTAAAACCCGCGCGTATGNAGATGCAGCTTGATCTGTTCTACCAGCCAGAAAATGCTCGATAACGGGTTTAATCTGATCGGGGATCATTGCTGAAGTCATCGAGCCACTTGCCCCCGCTTGAAGGTCGGCCATCAAGGTGATGGCTTCTTCACCATCAAAAGGTCCCTCAATCGCCTCACCACCTTGTTCGAGGAGTGCACGTAACTTGTTTGCCGCTTGAGGACACTCAATCTTGAAGAGCTTGACCATCTCGATTTCATGGGCCATTCGCACCAATAACGGAACCGAAAGCTCTACTCCTGACAGGGGAGCATCTTGGATCATGATGGGTATCCCAACTTCTCCTACTTTGGCGAACTGTTCAAATGTCTGATCCGGAGTTCCTTTGAGGAGTGCACCATGATAGGGAGGCATCATCATCACCATGGCTGCTCCCAATTCTTTACTTAAATGAGCGCGTTGCAGGACGATGTGTGTAGCATAGTGGCTGATTGTGACGATTACTGGGACTCGCTCTGCGACATGCTCCAAGCTCAGTCGGCTCAAAGCTTCACGCTCAGCATCAGTAATTAGAAACTGTTCAGAGAAGTTCGCCAGTATGCAAATACCATCGACACCCTGATCAATCATACAGTCTAGCACTCGTTTCATGCCGTCATAATCAACCTCTCCATTGGGATGGAAAGGAGTTGGAGCAACAGGCCAAATACCAGAATACTTTTTCATTTGAGAATCTCAGTAAAATAGTTATGAAGAATGAGATTGAAATTTGAGGATGACTTATAGTGGAAAGAAAGTAGAGAAGCGAGTCCAGTATTTGAATAATTTACGAACCTCCAGCATATCATCAAGAAACCGAATCCATCTTTAGGGGAG
Source organism: Deltaproteobacteria bacterium (assembly GCA_002684675.1). Classification (GTDB taxonomy): domain Bacteria; phylum SAR324; class SAR324; order SAR324; family NAC60-12; genus JCVI-SCAAA005. The sequence goes on along the minus strand of NYVT01000068.1, from coordinate 7,255 downwards.
AATGGAGCAACTCAAAGTAGTTTATGAAGGGAAAGGATCCAATCTGTTTGGCAAGGCTTGGCGTTATGGAGCAATGGGTGGCACCTGGGAGGAAGGAACTGCAAAGGGGCAGGTAATCGTCTCACTGCAGGTGCAAGATCGCAATTACCAACCGTTGGTGTCTTCTCTACAGGATGATCCGAATGTGATTGACATTCTGGATGGTCCACCAAAGCCCGCAGAGTCTTCATGAACTAATATAATAACTTCTTCAAGGCTTCAATTAAGCACTTTCCATCGGCATTGGTGTTGTAGCCCTGGATCGAGATTCGGGCAATACAATGCTCTTTCCAGCGGAATACAGGGATCTCGATTCGAAATTCATCATAGAGCCGGTTCTTAATGTTCATCACATCGCATTCTGGCAAAGGCAGAGAAACCATCTGCATACCAGTCCTAAGTCCGGGCTCTACGAGGTGATTCAAGCCAGTTATACTAGACCACTCCTCAGCAATCTGCCAAACCAATTGGTGACAGGCTTGTTTGACTGCAGCCCATTGGTGCTTTTCAAAAAAATCGATTGCTGCTGGAATTGCTAACAGGGGAGCCAAGTCACGAGTTCCCTGNAATTCGAGAGAATCANTGAAACGGGAATTTCCTAGAGCCCCCTTTCCTTNNGCATCAGGATTCCAACCATGGCTAACNACCAANGGTTCGATCAGATGTTGNACNCGAGGGTNGNCATGCANAAANGCAGANCCCTTNGGTGTNAGCATCCACTTNTGACAGTTGCCAGAGTAGAAGTCTGCATCTAGCCCATCCAACTNAAGGGGAATATGACCTGGAGCATGAGCACCATCGATAACCGTCCAGATGCCATGTTNCTTAGCTCTTTGAATCAANTCCTCAATCGGAAANGTAAGGGCTGTGGCTGAGGTCAAATGACTGAGAAAAAGAACCTTTGTTCGTGATGTGACTTTTGACCAGATAGCTTCTGTAAATTCTGTTGCAGAAGCCAGGGGGAGAGGGACTTCGACATGGATGTATCTGGCCCCTGTCTTCTGAGCAATGAAGGTCCAGGTTTTCTCTAGTGCACCGTATTCGTGGTCTGTTGTTAGGACTTCATCCCCTTCCTTCAGAGGTAGTGAACGAGCTACAATGTTCAGCCCTGTGGTGGCGTTGGTCACTCCCACCAAATTGTCCGGATGTGAGCCAACAAAATCACCTAGGTGTTCTCGAACATTTCGCATTAACTTCAGACTTCTTCGATGCTCAGTCATGAACTCAACAGGCTGCTTTTCGAGTTCAAGTTGCCAGTACTGGTAGTTTTCAAAAATTGGGCGTGGACAGGCCCCATAAGATCCATGGTTTAGAAAGACAACATCGTCTCTCAACATGAAGTGCTCGCGTAGTCCAAGAGCCATAAAGTCTTTCTTGTTCAAGTGTAAAGGTGGCAGGCAGTCCAGTGTCCAGGCTTAGCTTCAGCAAACGTAGGAGCCTTGATGGAACAATCAATTTTTTTTGTTTCAAAAACCTCCCGTTTGCGAGGGCAACGTGTGCAGAAGGCACAACCTTCCGGAGGATTTTCCGGGCTCGGCACTTCTCCATCGAGAAGCACTCGGTTAGCCTCACGTTCTCGTTCCTTTTCAGGATCAGGAATGGGAATCGCTGCAAGCAGGGACTGTGTGTACGGGTGCAGTGGATCTTCGTAGATCTTGTTGCTATCTGTCAATTCCATCACCTTGCCCAGGTACATCACAGCCATCCGATCACTAATATGCCGAACCACCGCTAGATCATGTGCAATGAAGAGATAGGTCAGTTTCAGTTGTTGCTGCAGGTTGCGCATCAGGTTAATGATCTGTGCTTGAATCGAAACGTCCAAGGCAGAGATTGGTTCGTCGGCNACAATGAAATCGGGTTGTGCCGCAAGAGCTCGAGCAATTCCAATCCTTTGNCGTTGCCCACCGGAGAACTCATGTGGATAACGATCGGCAAAATCCCTGGCNAGACCCACCATTTNNAGGATTTTCTCAACTTCAGAACGGATCTCAGAGCGTGGATGAAGTTGATGAATGTACATTGGNTCCCCAATGATATCGGCGATTTTCATCCTTGGGTTCAGTGAGGCGTAAGGATCTTGATAGATCATCTGAAAGCGATTGCGCATCTTGCGCAATGCTTTNCCCTCCAATTTTACCAAATCCGTTCCACGATATTGAACAGTTCCTGTTGTGGGCTTGTAGAGTTGCAAAATACTNCGACCTAAGGTGCTTTTCCCACAACCACTNTCGCCNACAAGTCCGAGTGTCTCTCCCTCAAAAACTTCCAGATTCACATTATCGACCGCTTTGACAAGCCTTTGAGGCCCACTGAAGAACCCTGAAGCCTGACCAAAGTGCATAGACAAGTTTTTCACTTTGACAATCGGTTCAGTCATGGCTCACAACTTCCCTGCATGATGACAACAGACTTCGTGGGTGGTTGTGATAGATCGCATCTCAGGTGGNATCTGGCAGTGTTCTGTTTGGTACGAACAGCGCTCAAGGAAAGGACAGGAAGCTGGGTAGTTGATAAGATTGGGAGGNAGCCCTTCAATCGCTTCGAGAGGTTTTTCAGAGCGAGCGTCNAGTCTAGGCAAAGAATTCAGGAGACCTCTGCTGTAAGGATGCTGTGGCGTTTTGAAGAGTTGATCAACAGGGGCAAACTCCACAATTTTTCCTGCATACATCACAGCAACTCGATCTGCCAAACCNGCAACGATCCCCAGATCGTGTGTGATCCAGATTACGGACATTCCTATNTCTCTTCGCAGTTTCTTGACCAGATCAATAATCTGAGCCTGAATGGTCACGTCCAACGCCGTTGTCGGTTCATCGGCAATCAAAATAGATGGTTCACAAGCNAGTCCGGCTGCAATCATAATTCNTTGGCGCATACCCCCAGAAAATTGGTGGGGATAGTGGCGATACCTTTTCCCCGCTTCAGGGATACCTACGAGTTCTAACAGTTCAATCGCTCTGCTCTTGGCAATTTTCTCTGNAATTCCCTGATGTTCAATGACCGATTCTTGGATTTGATCGCCGATTCGCAAGACAGGATTCANGGAAGTCATTGGATCCTGAAAAACCATAGCAATTCGATTTCCACGAAGTTCCCGCATTNCTGGGTCACTTAANTTTAGGAGATTTTGACCCTCAAAGTTAACACTTCCTTGAACTTTGCAATCACGGGCTGGAATCAGACGCAGCAGCGAGAGTACACCAACACTCTTGCCCGAACCACTTTCGCCAACGATCGCTAGAATCTCCTTCTTACCCAAGCTGTAACTGATTCCATTGACAGCCTGCACAACCCCATCTGGTGTTGGAAAGTGAACGTGGAGATCTTCTACTTCTAACAATGCCTTTCCCATGTTCACACCCGAATCTTTTGTTTGGGGTCCAACGCATCTCTTAAGCCGTCTCCTAAAAAGGAAAAGCCCAGCATGGTTAAAGCTATGGCCAAAGTTGGCAATAGGGCGAGATGCCAGTAGACTCTTACATAGGCGTTGCTAGCCCCAACCATTTTCCCCCAACTCGCAATTGGGTCGTTAACGCCCAATCCTAAGAAACTAAGTCCAGCTTCAGCAAAAATCGCTGTAGGGATCCCAAAGCTTACAGCTATCAGAATCGGACTCATGGCGTTGGGCAGTAAATGACGAAAGAGGATTCGCCATTCAGAAGCACCAATGCCCCTNGCAGCAGTACAGTATTCNTGCTCACGCAGGGTCAATATTTGTGCTCGGGTGATGCGAGCAATGACAATCCAGCTAGTGATGCTGAGAGCAACGATGATTGTANNCATCCCCCCACCCAAGACAGATATAATCAGGATGGTNAAGAGCAAGGCTGGAAAAGCNGTCATAATGTCAATGATTCTTGAAATCACAAAGTCAAAGGCACCTCCAAAATAGCCAGCCAAAGCTCCANTGGGGAGCCCGATTATCAATGCAANCATCTGCACAGAGAGGCTGACCATCATTGAGGTGCGTGCCCCATAAATCAGACGACTCAGATAGTCACGACCGACTTCATCAGTACCTAGTGGATGCTCTGGGTGCTCAAAAGGCATCAGCAACACCCGATCAAAGTAGACACGGTCNTAAGCAAAGGGAGAGAGCAGATCCGCAAAGAGTGCTAAGAATAGAATAAATCCCACCAANAATGAGCCGAGTAAAGCTAATCTATTCTGGGAAAAACGCCGGATGGCGTCCTTCAGAAAGCTACGTCTGGTTGGTGTGAGGGTGCTCAAGGGTGGACTTAGGAAAGCGATTTTGCGCCCAGACGAACTCGTGGGTCAATCATGGTGTAGGCGATGTCCGTCAGTAGATAAAGGATCCCCCANAGAAAAGCAACGAGGAGGAANGTNGCCATGATCATTGGATAGTCTCTGTTCAGCGTGCTTGTGACAAAGTACTTACCGAGACCGTTGATACGGAAGGTCGATTCTATAAAGATGCTACCTGTGATCAGGTTAGGGATCTCAGTTCCAAGAGCNGTGACCATAGGAATTTGGGCGTTGCGCAAGACGTGCTTGCGCATTACTTTGACCTCGGAGAGGCCCTTGGCCCTNGCTGTGCGGACGTAATCTTCACCCATCACTTCGACAATACTGGCCCGGGTATAGCGGGCCACAATTGCCATGGGTGCAATCGCATAGGCGACGACGGGTAAGATCCAGTCCGTACAAAAATACTTGTCGATCAAACANTGACCAGAAGAACCCCAGCCCCCCATGGGTAGCCAATTNAGGGAAACGGCAAAGATCAGGATTAGCCACATCGCCACGACAAAATTGGGCACAGTGACGCCCAGACTAGNAACAAAGGTGACTAGCGTGTCGACCCAGGAATTCTGGTGATAGGCAGCGTAAATTCCAGCTAAGATGCCNAAACCAAAGGCAACAACAATCGTTGTTAGCCCTACTTGAACAGTAATGGCCCAGGACTTACTGATCAACTTGGCGACAGTGGTATGAGGGCGTTGGTAGGGGATACCAAAGTCGAAGCGAACGGCATGGCTCATGTAATTGATGTACTGCTTCCAGACGGGCTGATCCAAACCGTATTTCTTGAGGATGTTGGCNTTTGCNGCNGGAGGGAGGCGGCCCTTTCGTTCGTCGAATGGACCNCCTGGAACGGAGTGCATCAGGGAAAAGACGATTATGGACACAGCNAGGAGAATCATCATCAACGCAAAAATTCTCCCACAAATGTAACCTAGCATATCGCCTTAACCCCAATCAGGTTTGAATCTGGATTTTAGTTTACTTCGCATTCGTAATGTAAACATTCCCCCAGTACCAGTCGTTACCCCAGTGTTTTCCAGAAATTCCATTGGAATCAGGCACTCGGAAGCTGTCACCCTGGACATATGGCTTGAAGAGATCTCCCTGCCAGCGATGGGCAATAAAGACTCCTCCGACATCATCTACCAGGATCTTTTGAGCATCACGGAACATCTGCTCCCGCTTTTTGTCATCTCCTACCAGGTTGCTGGCTTCAGCTACCATGCTGTCAAACTTTTCGTTCGTCCAAGAGTGTCGTCCTGAAGAAACCCAGATGCCTAATAAGTTGGCGGGATCCAGAAAGTCCATTCCATAAGAAACNGCTCCTAGAGTCAGCTGTGTCGGTTTGGCATTGAGGGCATCCATGTATACNTTCCCGTCCTTGTTGGAAACCTCAATTTGGATGTTNAGGCACTGTGCAATCGAGGCTGCAGAAGCTTGGTAGACGGCACTCATCGCCGGACCCTCCCCACGGAGCCACATTTCCTGGTCTGGGAACCCTTTGCCATCAGGGTAGCCTGCGTCAGCTAGATGTTTCTTGGCCTTCGGGCAGTCNAAGGTCTGGTATTGCGTCAACTCACCCTTGGTGTCCGAAGCAGGATAACCNGGCATCAACATGGAATGTGCGGGCATCGCTTTGATTTCNCCGTAGACGTTTTTGACNATAGCATCGCGATCTAGAGCGTAAGCAAATGCCTTGCGAACATTCAGATCNTTGAAGGGGGCTGTGTAGGTATCAAAGAGCAAATAGTCTGTCCGGAAATCCCCAAAATGTCGGAGATAATTTTCTTTCAGCGTTGGATCACTCTCGATAATTTTGAAGTCNGCAGGAGTCAGGTACTCATAAGGAACCGTATCNACCTCACCCTGTTGGAATGCAGTGAAGAAAGTCGCCGGTGACATGTAAATGCCTTCAATTCTCTGTAAGCGAGCGGGTCGGTANCCNTTGTAATTGGGGTTGGCTTCAACAACAATTCGATTGCCTGGATCAAACTCTGTCANTACATAAGGCCCTGCAGAAACAGNGGTATCAGGATCGTTGTTGTAGTAGGGTCCGTGTGCTTCCAAAGCNTTCTTGGAAAGCAGGAAGGCAAATTTCATAACTCCAGGTAGTGGAGGGAAGACTCCTTCAGTTTCCACTTCTAGAGTCAGGTCATCTACNGCNCGTATACCCAGNGCNGAGGTGGGCATTTCTCCNGCAACAACCTTACTCCAGTTTTTGATGCCACCAGCTCCAATGAATGAATAAAACCAAGTAAAATCCCAAGCGCTTGAGGGATCAGCTGAGTAGCGGAAGGTTGCTTCATAATCAGCCGCAGTTAATGNGGTACCGTCACTCCACTGAAGACCTTTGCTGAGCTTGAAAGTCCAGACTTTCCCACTGGCATCTACAGACCAACTCTCTGCAGCAGCAGGTATCACATTGAAGTCCTTGTCCAGNTCAACCAGGGTATCCTGAAAGAGATCAGCNATACATGCATAGCGCTGATAAACAGCTACAGCGAAATCAAAAGTTACTTCATTGCGAGTATTGTCGCAGGGTACACGGAGTACCTGCTGGTCAGCGGGAGCAGCGTCCTTCGGAAGCCCATGNCCACCNGCTAGAACAGCAGANGGAGCTAGGCAAAGGGCAGAGAGTAGGGTGGTCCCACCAACAATTTGTTTACTNAACTTGAGAAAACGACACCAACCGGACGATCGCTTGGACTCATTAAGCTTCATAAAATTCCTTCTCTTTCAANGTTTGAGAAATTCAGCCCACGCACGAAGAGCACTTAATAATGGAAGTGAGGGTCGAAAAGCAAATCTTTTTTTGTAAGACGGAAGTTGTAAGATCTTGATAACTTCGATATAAAAAAAGTTGACGTGAAATATCATATACGATAAATGGATGCTAAATATTTACTATTTAAATCAGAATCACGGGGCATCCAGAATCTGGGAGACC
>NYVT01000067.1:0-12647 GCA_002684675.1 Deltaproteobacteria bacterium | reverse complement strand
TGAAGCTCTCCCTTTCTGGGAAAACTATCTTGAATCAGCTGAACCATCCGAGGAAACGGAGGATATTCGATATCGTGTAGCAACAATTCACCAAAGTCAGAAGAATTGGTTTCAGGCAGAACAACGTTATGGAGAATATGCGACCTCGAGATTGGACTTGCCTGCAGAAAATAAGGCTCAAGCTACATTTTGGTGGGGAGAAGTAGCTTTCCAACGTGCTGCAGAGCAGCTTGAAGCAAGTTCGATCACTGGCACTCTTGACCATGCATTTGTCAGAGAAATTGTTCCTCGTTATGAAAGATATCTTGCAACTAATGATAGCAACTATCGTCCACTTGCCGCCTTTCGGCTTGGTCAGTTATACCAATCAATTGACCAGCCCCGACAAGCAGTTACTGCTTACAAGCGATACCTGAAAACAAAAGATGACGCTTTTCAGATGGAAGCTCATTATGAACTAGGAATACTGTATGCCCGGCAAAACGAACCAAAGCAAGCCCTTGAACAGTTATTGCCATTACGAAGTCAGGAAAGATACCGTCAGGAACCAGGCTTCTGGACAATGTTGGTACAGCAATATGATGCATCAGGCAATAAACCTAACGCAGAACAAATTCTCCGGGATGCTTACAACAACGAATCTTTCCAAAGAAACACACAGCTTCGTTTCCTACAAGAATTAGCGAATAGGCAGTATGATGAAAAACGCTGCCTTGAACTCCTTAGCGAGCTTGCACCCATCTCGGACCCTTCTTCAATTCCCGAAGCTAAACGTTTAATTTGGCAAAGAGGATCGTGCTTCCTACAGGAAAAACAATGGGGGTTAGCGAGAACGGACTTTGAAAAACTGCTTGAAGATACAGATTATCAGGAAAGTTCCTTTAGAGGAATACTGGTTGCGAATCAACAAATGCAGGATACTGTAGCAAAACTTAAACTATTTGAATGGGCTTCAAATCAATCTATTAATCTGTTGCGAGATCAAGACTGGCAGACTTGGGTTGATACACTCCGCATTGAGGAAGATTGGGTTAGACTACAAAAAGCATATTTAAAGTGGGATCAGCAACCAGAAAGTTCTGTTCGCAAAACCCTCAATCATCTTCTTCAATGGGCAGACGCAGAAAAAAGGGTTGAAAATCCACAATCTGAAATCACCCTACTTGAACAAGCGCTGTACCTTCTTCCTGACAATGCTGAGCCTCCCCGAGAACAATTGGTACGACGCCTATCTGAAATTTACCTAGCAAGCAAGCAACCACAAAAAATCCCGCCGCTATACAAAGTGCACCTACTGGCTTTGCTTCCTGAAAACTCACTACTTTATAGAAACTATGCACTACAACTTGGGGAGGTTTTAGCAATTGATCTTCAGCAACTTGAGCATGCATTACCCTGGTTAACGGAAGCGGATACTGGGAGTGACACCCCTAATGATTTGAGAGCTGCGGTTTTGCGAGCAAGTATTTATCAAAAAACGGGACAACCTTTGCTGGCACTGCCGATTTGGGAGCGCCTTGCACAGCAAGAAATTGATCCAAATCTACGTTTTCAAGGCAGCTACCAGTCAGCCATTCATTATGACCAATTAAATGATGTTCCTGGGTCAATTGTTCGCTATGAAAGAGTCTTAAAGACGCCTCCCACTGATCATAACCAGCGAGAACTGCTCAAAAACTCAAAACTTCGGTTCAACGCTCTAAGAAACCAACAATTTCGAGGAGACATCGCAAAGCTTCAGCAACAACAAGACTGGTTTGGAGTTGATAATCTCATTCGTCGAAACTGGGAGGGCGGTCTTGTTGAGGCTGATGATCGTTTATTAAATGTCTGGGTTGGCGCGTTACAAAACCAAAAAGACTGGACGGGCATATTGAATCTATACAAAGAGCTAAAATTTAAAGAACCAAAGAAATTTGAAAGTATCGCAGACTTGATCTGGCAGGCAGAGGCAAATCAAAGCCTGAGTCGCCCAAAAGAAGCCATCACTCTTTATGAGCGCTCAATCAAAAAGATGTTGGCTGGAGATGAGCGCTTTGCAGCAATTTCAAATCGATTAGCGGTACTCTATGAGAATGGAGACGACTATCAGAAACAAATGAAAATTTATGAAGAGCTATATGCTCAAGAAAAATCGCCGAAATTTCGCCAACAATATGCTCTGAAGGCTGGTTTAATAGGTCTGGATAAGCTGCAAAACGAGAATCTCGCATCAGAATGGCTACAACGTGCCGACTTAGGGGGTGTTGATGACATTGACCTCCGCGCTGCAATGTTGTTGGTCGATATAGACCGTAAAAATAAAGATTTAGATGGTGCACTGAATCGATTGAAAGATTTGGAAAAACGGCCTGTGACCTCAAACAACAATTTTTTCTGGCAAATCCCTTTCCGTTTAGGCGTTATACTTCAAAATCGCAACGAATGGACTGCTGCAAGACCATACTTACAGAAGGTCGCTAATCAACAGCAAGATTCCGAATTAAAAACGGATGCTAAGCAGATGTTGCGTTCAGTGGACTCAGTGATTGCAAAACAAGAATTACAGAATTTGTTGAATGATGAAAATTGGCAGCAAGTTAATCAATTTATCTCAGAGCAAGTGAAGCTTGGGAACCTGTCCTTTAATAAAGAGATTTTCGGGATTTGGGTTCAATCTGAGACCAAACAGCAAAACTGGTCAAGAGTGCTTGAACTTTATGGTCGTCTGCAATCGATATTGCCTGCAGAAGCTGAAAAAATAGACGCCCTGTTGGCTCAGGGCGAAGCTGCAGAAAAACTTGGTGGGTGGGTTAAAGCAAGAGCTTATTACGAGCGGGCACTTGCCAAATTACCCAAAAAAGATAAACAGAAAAGAATGTGGGCGATTGGTAGGCTACAAAACGTTTTTGAGCGTGATCCTCGTGAGATCAAATCAGAATTTCCCAAACTGGTTATGTCAGAGTTTGAGAAAATAAATGATTTAGAGTCCAAGAAGCAGCTCGCTGGCTTGATGCTCTATTGGGCACGTGAACAGACTAAAGACTCTCAGTTGGAGCGAGAATGGTTGCTTAAAATGGGCAACCTCAATGCTGGTGATACNTCCGTTCAGGCAAGATTGCGNCTGGCTGATCTTTTGAATCAGGAAGGAAATAAAGCTCAGGCAATNCAAGTTNTACAGCCAGCTGCATCCCCTGATTTGAAGATTTCTTCCGAAAACTACGTTCCAGTANATCTACGATTAGGTGATTGGAATCAAGANAGAGAGAAATGGCCCGAAGCTTTAAAATACTATCAATCAGTTCAACAGATTGATCGAANAAATCTTGATCCTGAAGTCAGNAAATATGTTGAATCACAAGTTTTGGNNCTGCGNAAATATCTTGGAACACAAGAGTTNGCGAATGCAATTGAAAANAAAGATTGGCCACTAGTTAGCAAACTGAGCAAACAGGGTTTAAAAGATGGAATCCTTCAACAAGATGTAAGTTTATTACGTTCTTGGCTACAAGCTGAAAAAGAGCAAAAGAGATGGTCAGAAGTNTTGGNTNTTTATGACNAATTAGAANNTACAGATCCCAANTCNGTNAAAACNANCTTTGACTACCAAGCCAGNGGNNNAGCTGCTGAGTCAANNAAACAGACCCAGAAGGCNCTTGAATTTTACTCGAAAGCTTATGAATTGGCTGAACCCAACGATAAAGCGAATTGGGCAATTTACATTGCAGACAGGCAACNGGATTTGGAAGAAAAATTNCTTTGGCAAAGCCTTGCTTATNAACAGACACCAGCAGATGATCAATTTAGTTTAGCTCANAAATTAGCAAATCAAGCAGCTGNNNAAAAAGATTGGNCCAATGAAAAATTCTGGTTAGCTAAACTTGATAAGGGTGGTANTTCCGAAGNNGAGATGCAGGCNTTGTGGAGGCAGGTAGAACANGCAAAANCAGAGAAANATTCAAACATTGAAANAGNAGCNCTCCAGAAAATTCTTNTGCGTANGCCTGCNGAAGAAAGCTCATGGTTTACACTNGCGCANTACCGNTTGGGTCAATTGCANCTANAATCCAAGCGGAATCAAGATGCAGCTCAATCATTTTTGTTAGTNGCCCAGGCCGATTCNCCCAAAGACTANAGNGAGNTNAAANANGCNGCNNTGCGACAGTGGAAATCACTTCAGCAGATANAAGTCACAGATAAATTAATTGCATTGGAGAAAAAAGCGGACTGGGCAGGCTTATCATATTTAATTAGAAAGGANCAATTGGCNGGCACNATNAANCTTAGATGAGGNGAACTTTTCGATGCTNCTTCAATCTGAAATTAAACAGCAAAATTGGAAAGGTATACTNCGGGCCTATCAANTCTTAGAGCAAGAGGATAAGAAGCGTGCGACTACTGCCGTAGCTCTTTTGACTCGAGCCAGAGCTACAAGACAACTCCAAGGTTGGCAGTCTGCNGCAGAGCTATACAAGGCAGCAATAAATAGACAACCGAAGAACAGCCATAGTGAAAAACTAAAGTTGCTTGATGAAGCAAGACCTGCTTTTGAGGAAACNAAACAGGTGAAAGAACTTGTGAAGCTTTATGAAAAAACCTGNCCTCATCTNAAATCAAAAGAAGCAAANCAANCTTGTGCAGAGNTAATAGTCTACTATGCACAAAATACTTTGCAGGATAATGCAAAAGCGCAAAAGTGGTTANCTGGTTTGGACAAGGGTGGCAACAGCGATGCTGACCTTGCAGCATTGATGGAACAGTCTAACCAAGCTCGAAAGCAGGGCGACTTTATTGAGGCTTCACAAAAGCTGAAGCAACTCNTGGNGCGCAAACCTGATCCAAATTCTGTTTATGCAGTGATTGCAAATTACCAACTTGGAGCTGACCTCCAACAGNCTGAAAAGTGGGCTGAGGCTCGGCGATACTATGAGGCAGTTGTTAAAGCAGAATCAACGGATCAAAACAAAGAGTATCAAAAGCTTGCGACTCAACAAGTGAAACAGATTGATCAATATCTTTTCGGGGTACGAATCCAGAATTATATTGATAAGCAGGATTGGAAAAACGTTAGCAAAGTGCTCAAACCATTGCTCGAGAAAAAGGGGGCTGAAGCCTCAGTNGATTTGGTAATACTTTGGCGCCAAGCCGAAATTGCACAGCAAAATTGGAAGGAGGCCTTGGCCACTTGGGATCTNCAGCGNGAAGTAGATTCTGAAAGTGCAGCAACCCCTGAGGCCCTGATTCAGCAGGGCTCACTNAAAGAGCAGATTGGTGATAATACTGGGGCGCTGGCGTCGTATCGAAAGGTTCTTGAAAATGTTGGTGATCCAACTATNGAGGCTCAGGCTGTGGGCCGAGTCTCCTCAATCCTACAGCAACAAAGGAATTATACCGAACTTGTGNAATTTTATTCGCAAAGATATGAGAAATCTAGCGATCCAGATGTTAAGAAAAATTCTGCTTCTGAAATCGCGACTTACTACGCTACTGTTTTAGAAAACTCTGAATCTGCAAGAATTTGGTGGGAAAAGGTAGATCAAGGTGGAGCAAGTCAGGAAGAAATTGCTGCTGTTTATGAGCTAGCTAAAATGGACGGAGCCATTGGCAAAACAGATAGGGCAATTCAGAGACTGGAAACTCTGGTTGCCCGTCCCGTCCCCGAAAATACGCAGTGGTTTGTGCTAGTGCATTATCAATTAGCAGCACTCTACCATACACTTGAACAATTTCCTGAAGCACTTCAGCATTATCAGGAAGTTGCTGAGCATCCTGAAGTCAAAGGTTTNGAACAGTACAGAGATCTATCAAATAAAACNGCTTTGCAAATTGAAGCTTATCTTGCACAACTGCATTAAAATTGGATTAAATATTCTTTGAAAACACATGATTAGTCAACNATACANGCTAATTTCTAACTAGGACAATTATACATCATCTTTTGAATCATAAGTAAANTGATAAACGTAAGTTGCTAATATCTCNACTCCGATACAAAATAAATTGATCCTAAAAAAANTTAACAGTTCCATANGCTGTTAANGTCTCNANTAGCACTAAAAAAAGTTNTTGTGACNNTTNTAGGTCTTGCTAATAGAACAGATACCGTCAAATAGATCTGCGGAGTCGACTGGCCAAGCCTTTTGCTTATGAGGAGTGTCTATAGCNCANAGAAGGNTGTGCGAGCCAAAATGAATATGTCAGGGTAGAATATAAAAAAGAACNGAAAGATTTCCCNCCGAGTGTTAGAATNTCAGGAAACNATTAATANAGAGAGTTTTNGCAAAGGAAGAAACCACNNAGAAATTTTGAAAGGGGCCAGAATAGTAANAAANATCTATNCATCCGAAGCCATCAGATATGCAGGCAAAGCTATTGGAAGATATAATTCATTGAGCAGNATTTTTCCTATGAAAACAAATAATTTTATCATATACTAATTTTGTTTTTNGATAATTTGCACNATGTCCTTTCGATCTTTCTTGTTTTTTTAAATCCTAAGTGTATAAATTTTAGTGTACCTGCTGGATATCCAGCCACTTTAATCGAGCACTCCTCAATGAGCAGTNCTCTAACCACGCAGATTGTAANAGCCCTCACGTCGTTCCGATNATCCACCTCGCTGAATCGTCCCCTAAAACGNATCAGTTCCTGTGGANTACGAGATACTGCTCGAGGGAGCAGAGTAATCTGTTTTGGGGTGGTGTGTCTGAANTTACTCGGTTTGCGCCGAGTGGTGATTNCTAACTTGTTTCGTTGGTTTTCTTNANGAAAACTCACATNACAAAAAGGTAACACAGACAAGGTTCCGATGGCTACAAGCTCTTGAGTTTGAAGACAATCGGTGAGGGGCAGGTGGGTTCGGCATTNCATGTGGAATGCTTCTCGTTGAGNGATTCAGGCCTGGAGTCACTCANCAAATGGTCGTAACAGGTCGTCATTCGAGAGAAATAAACGTGAATATATACGTGGGAAATCTGGCTTACAGTGTCACCGAAGAACAATTGCGAGANGCTTTTGGGCAATTTGGTGAAGTAGACAAAGTCTCAATTATTATGGATCGCATGACCGGNCGNTCCAAAGGATTTGGTTTCGTGGAAATGCAGGATGATTCTGAGGCTGAAGCNGCCATTCGGGGACTTAACGAGCAACCCATCAATGGACGCGCTGTCAGGGTTAACGAGGCTCGGCCTCGTGAAGANCGCCCNAGACGTCCAGNGCCCCCGCGCTGAAAATCACGGCTTGGAAGCCGTATCGCGATCCCCTTCTACAGTGTGTCTTCAATTTNTGAAGATGCACTGTCTCCAACTCCTGCCGATCTTTTTCTNCCTGCTAAATTGTGGAAACAAATGCTGTCTTCATCAAAGACCTCACATTTGCTTGGCCGGCTTCAAGGATGCCAATTCTAAAGATTGANAAACTAAATATTCCTAAAGCCAGNAGAATTCTGATTCAAGGACCAAGTGGCTCTGGAAAAACAACCCTCTTATCTTTGTTAGCAGGAATTCTTTNACCTACGTCTGGAGAAATGGTNNTCCTCGGCAAAGATCTTACTCGATTCAACAGCAGAAAGAGAGACNCCTTTCGGGTAGACCACATAGGGTTTCTCTTCCAGCAGTTCAATCTGATCCCTTANCTCAATCTTGTTGAAAATATTCTACTCCCCTGCAGATTTAGCAANTTACGTTATCAGAATGTAGGCAATAATGAAGCTTGTTTACAAGACGAGGCTTACCGCCTACTCAGNTATCTTGGACTGGACATCNNTCAGTTTTCTAATNTGGAAACACGGAAATTAAGTGTTGGCCAACAACAGCGAGTTGCTGCAGCNCGAGCACTTTTGGGTAACCCCAAACTTATTTTGGCAGATGAACCAACTTCAGCGCTAGACCCACAAAATCGATCGGCCTTTTTGGAACTTATTTTTGNGGAGTGTTTAGAAAAGAAAACTACCTTGATCATGGTAAGCCATGATACTTCCTTATCAGGTAAGTTTGACCAGGTCATTGATCTGAATGAACTNAANCAACNGGNCAGATNTTGAATTGAAATTTTCAGTGTNGATATGAANANCCTATTCAATTTAGCTTNGTTGAGCATNATGNNCNGGNGTGGGACTGCTATTTTAACAGTCNTCTCNATAACGATCAGTGTAGCNCTANTACTTGGNATGGAGCAACTNAGGCAGAGCATGCGCAACAGTTTTTTGCAAACTGTNNCAGGTGTTGATCTGGTAGTAGGAGCTCGTGGTGATGCAATTCCAATATTGTTGTATTCAGTTTTCCGACTTGGTGATGCAACGAATAATTTGCGATGGCAAAGTTATCTTGAATGGNCTGCAGATNANAGNGTTNAGTGGACTATACCNCTATCACTNGGNGATTCCCACAAAGGGTNTAGAGTTTTGGGTACCANNNCAGACTATTGGANNTANTNCAGGTACGNTAAGAACCGTAAACTAGANCTNAAAANNGGANAGTTTTTNGATGGNCTTTATGAAGCGGTNATTGGGTCTGTGGTTGCTGANAAACTNGGNTACCAGCTGAATCAGCAAATTGTNATTGCACATGGGGTTGGTANCGCTGCTCTNTTTGAACACGATGACCAACCATTCNAAGTGGTTGGTATTTTGAANCCAACTGGAACACCAGTTGACCAAACCATCCATGTAAGCTTGGAGGCNATTGAAGCAATTCACATCGGNTGGGAAGATGGATTTCCNTCAANAGAAGCCAGCGACCCAGCGTTGATGAACTTGGCTGAACTCCAACCTAAAAGTATCACAGCCTTTCTTGTCGGGCTTAACTCAAAAATGCATACTTTTCGACTGCAAGGAGAAATCAATGCTTTTGAAAAAGAGCCTCTTTCTGCAATTTTGCCAGGTGTGACGATGCAAAAGCTTTGGAAAATGATGGGAATTTTTGAGAAAACTCTGATGACAATTAGTGCCCTGGTGATTCTCTCCAGTTTGACAAGCTTAATCAGTCTTTTGTTAGCAACCTTGAATGAGCGCAGAAGAGAAATGGCTATCTTACGTTCAGTTGGTGCAGGCCCATTAACCATTTTTTATCTATTGTGGATCGAGGCAACTCTAATCTGTTTTGTGGGTATTTTTCTCGGATTTGCTTTTCAATATGGTGGATTGATTGTTTTAGAGCCTATTATACAAGATAAATTAGGCCTGCAGATTTTCCTTGGATGGCCAGGGACAAAAGAGTTGCTATTTTTTTCGTGGATCATGGCTTTTGGGATGTTGATGAGCCTTTTTCCTGCTTGGCGGGCTTACAGAATTTCACTGCACGATGGCCTACTTCAATAGGTGTAAACAGAGACTTTATGAAATGTCGATAAGTCGCTCCTTCTTTCTCCAAAAATTGGTTTTCCCAATAATAATCTCAATATTTCCAGGGTCAGTATGCTACGGCTTAGATATAAAAAAATTATTATTTGAGTATTTATTTGAACCTGTTGTGCCCATAATAGAAGTTTCTTGGCGCGATTTGGTCCAATATGACTATCATCGAAAAATCATCCCACAAAAACTGCAATCTATAGAAGGGAAACTGATTAGGGTTCCTGGATATGTTGTGCCATTGATAGGAGACTTTGGAGGTGACTTCGAGACATTGGAAGAGTTTCTATTAGTACCTGTCTATGGAATGTGTATTCATGTTCCACCACCACCACCCAACCAAGTAATTTATGTAAAAATGAATGAACCCGTGGAGGTAGAAAAATTATTTGATGCTGTTTGGGTAACTGGTCAATTACAAATTGATGTCAGTGAGTTGCCTAATACAGAGAACCTGAACTATGCACCTGAGGGTGGTTTTTTTTTGACAGGGATTGCGGTGGAAATTTATGAACGTGATGCTAGTGAATGAGTTTTTGAGTATCCAATCTGAAAAAGATATCTAGCGCAAACTGTTTTTTTACAACTTATTAGATTTTCTTGACTCGCCAAACGGTGATCCCTCCTTCTGCATCGATCGCAGCTAAACTGCGGCCGTCTGGTCGCCAGTATACATTTTCCACAGAGCCATTAACCGGAGCGCCCCCCAAGCCACGTCCGCTCCCTTTTTTTCCTACTGACCAAACCACCACTCCCCCTTCCCGGCACCCAGATGCTAGGTGTCTTTGATGGGGTGAGAAAGCAAGGGAACTTACTGGAGCTTGATGAAATTCGAGCACGCCAGGTGTTGTGCCTTCAGGTCCATTCCCTTCAAAGCTCCAAATTGTCACATCTTCACCCCCCCCAGTAGCCAGCAGTAAACCATCATGACTGAAAGCCAATTCGGAGGGCTTCCACGGGTAGCCAGACATCATTGAATCCTGACCGTTCGAACGACGCCAGAAATGAACAGATTTATCTTGACTGCCACAGGCAATAATATTGCCGTCAGGACTCAGAGCTAGTGAGACTAACGAGCCCTGCCATTCAAGACGCTCATTCTCCTGACCTGAGGATGTATTGAAGAAAGTTACGCGCCCGTAGCATGCTGTACTTAGTTCCTGATCTGTCACCCATCCTAAAGCGCTGACAGTGCTGGGATGTTTTTCCGAAGACCAAATCTTTTCACCAGACGAAGATAGGTTAGTGACTACTCTTCCTGACGACACGGCAAGGTAATTGCCGCTTTTTGACCAAGCAACATGCTCGACCCAACCACTCGCAATTTCTGTTTGATGTTGCAGTTGTCCATCGGCAAAGTTCCAAATTGCGAGTTGACCATCCTGTCCCACGCTGGCCAGTTGTGTCCCATTGGGGGAGACCGACAGGCTCATGATCCCTCCTGCATGGGCTTCAGTATTTTTCCAGATTTCTTGGCCAGATGTTCCATCAAAGGCATGTACAGAACCACTTGCATCACCAACGGCAAAGAGTTTTCCTTTCAGGCCCCATCCTCCTGCAATAGGGTAGTCATCTACAGCAGCAAAAAAACCATTTTGGAGTACGCCATATGGCTTATTTTTAATTAGTTTAGGCATGCCTCAAACTCTCTCTTCATAGTATCTCCTTCCAAATTTCGGCCGATGAAGACGAGCTGGTTGTGTCGTGGATCGTTCCCCCAGGGACGCTCTGGTTGTCCATCAAAAAGCATGTGTACACCCTGAAACACAAATCGCTGCGATTCCCCTGCAATGCTTATGAATCCCTTCATTCGAAAGATATCTACACCTTTTTCCCGAAGAAGTTTTCCTAGCCAAGCATTTAACTTGTTGGCGTTGACATCACCGTCAGCCTCTATTGCCACCGAGCTCACTTCATCGTCATGTTCATGTTGTGCTACCCAGGTCCTCTCCAAAACTGGAAGCAGCCCAGCAAGGGTGTCGGGATTTGCTGTACTTGCATTGGATGTCTGAAGCATGGCATCAGCATTATTTGAAACAGCTAAGCTAAGATTGAATTCCTCAGCGGTATGCTGAGCAAAAAGTGCTAACGTTGTTTGCTTCTCTATTTCGATAGCAAAGCTTTTTCGACCTGAGAGCTGCAGCTGTAGCTCAACATGCTGGCCCACTGGTATAGCATTATCAGGTGATATCCTAGAGGCCGGTTCCGCGTAGCGCCTCACACACCATTCGGCACCCTGTTGCAATGCTTCTTCGTCAGGTTTCAAGTCTTCCAACATTACCAAAGACATTGTTGGGTCCGGACCATCATCCAGGCTTAATTCATAACTGCCTGGGGCAAGAGCAAAAACACCTGTCCATTCAAATGGATACTCAGGCTCTAAAAACGTAGGGTGATTTACAAGAACTTGGTCGAGATTGAATGCTTCGAGATTTAACACTGTGGGGATCGCTACGTTCGCCCGCTCACACCGATGCACTCGAGCAAGGCGATTCATCTCTCGCAGCCTTGCCTCAAGTGCATCTAGATCCTGTGCTTTTACCAAGTCAGTCTTGTTGAGCAAGATTACATCAGCGAAGGCGATTTGCTCAGTGCTCTCCTGGCTACGACCCAGCTGCTGATGAATATGATGCGCATCGACCAAAGTAACGATACCGTCAAGTGAAAATTCAGAAGCAATCTCATCATCCATAAAGAATGTCTGCGCTACTGGGCCCGGATCAGCGAGGCCAGTGGTTTCGAGAAGTATGTAATCAAACTTGTCCCGCCGCTTCATGAGATTACCAAGTACGCGAATAAGGTCACCCCGAACGGTGCAGCAGATGCAACCATTTGACATTTCGAAGATCTCCTCATCAGCGTTGATTACCAAGGCTTGGTCTATACCAACCTCGCCATACTCGTTTTCAATCACTGCGATTCGCTTTCCATGCTCTTCGCTAAGAATGCGGTTGAGCAGCGTAGTCTTTCCCGAACCGAGGAATCCGGTGAGAATGGTCACTGGAACTTTACTTGGACTGTTCATTCAAATCTCCTTATCAAAAGGTGCAAATTCCATATTACGTGAATCAAATCCCCATACCTTGCAGACTTCTATAAGGTCATTTATATCGAGAGAGTTCGTTGGCTTGTGGATCTTATGCTGAATTTGTGGATGACCATCTCGAAGCAGGCCAATCACTGTTTCCAAAGGCGCTTAATCTTCCTCCAGGCATGCTAATTCAGTAACAGTGATTGTATCTCCCTCAGATAGCTTCAGCGCTTGGCGAAGTGAAGCTTCAATCATACGTATCTGATCAAGATTTGGTTTAGGTCTAGA
>NYVT01000066.1:0-20365 GCA_002684675.1 Deltaproteobacteria bacterium | reverse complement strand
ATTTAAGAAAAGTCACTTCTGCTCATCCTCTGAAATTATTTGTATTTTCAATGATGCTGCGATGAAAGTGGTTTGACTAAACAATGGTATTTTTAAACTCTAACATTAAGGTAAAAGAATGTTAAAAAAGCTTGAGATCTTTTATTTGGCAACAGTTGTAGTTTTTTCACTAACTACATTTTCTGCACATTCAGTTGCTGCGAGCACTACCAAACCAAAAGACGTCTTGGAAACATATGCCAACATTGCTTTGGCAAAATTTGAAGACTCTTTGAGCACTGCCAAGGCTTTAGATAGTGCAATTGACAACCTTATAGCAAACCCCAACGAAGCAACACTAAATGCAGCTAAGTCTGCTTGGATTGAAGCAAGAGTTCCCTACCAACAGACTGAAGTGTATCGTTTTGGCAATGCTATCGTTGATGATTGGGAGGGTCGAGTTAATGCTTGGCCCTTGGATGAAGGTCTAATTGATTATGTTGATGCATCTTACGGATCGGAAAGTGATGAAAATTCGCTTTACACAGTAAATGTGATTGCTAACACGTCACTATCTGTCAATGGTAAAACTATTGACGCCTCTGTCATCACACCCACTTTACTCTCTGAAACGCTGCACGAAGCGGAAGAAGTCGAAGCGAATGTGGCGACAGGCTATCATGCTATTGAATTTTTATTATGGGGTCAGGATTTAAATGGCACTGGGCCTGGTGAAGGTGGGCGTCTGGCAACAGATTTCCATAAAACTAATTGTTCTGGTGGAAACTGTGAACGGCGAGCTGAATATCTTAAGGCTGCATCTGATCTGCTGCTTTTTGACCTTGAAGAGATGGTCGATAATTGGGAAGACTCAGGAGCAGCTCGTGCCGCTCTGATGCAAGATAAACAAGCAGGACTGGTAACTATATTAACGGGCATGGGGTCATTGTCTTATGGTGAGCTTGCAGGTGAACGGATGAAACTTGGGCTTCTGTTAAATGATCCAGAGGAAGAGCATGATTGCTTTGCCGATAACACTCACAATAGCCATTATTTTGATCAAATAGGTATTCGCAATGTCTATTCAGGTCATTATAAGCGGTTCGATGGCTCTGTCGTCATGGGCCCCTCAATTGGAGACCTTGTTGAAGAAGTTGATGCGGATCTTCACGCTGATTTGTCTTCAAAACTGAATGAAACTGTTAATGCAATGGCAGTCATGAAAGCGCGCGCCGAAAGTATCGAAGCCTATGATCAAATGATTGGAGAAGGAAATGTAGCTGGAAATGCTGTTGTTCAGTCTGCAATCGATTCACTTATTGCTCAAACACGACCCATCGAGCGGGCCGTTGCAGCACTCGGTCTTGGCAATATAGAAATTGAAGGCTCTGATAGTCTAGACAATCCCAACGCGGTCTTCCAATAAGAACTCTGCCAGTGGGCTTTTTAGTATAAGTGATTTTAGCTGGAAAGCCCACTGCTTTTGATTAGGTTGCTTTGAAAATATTGCGTTCTGCACTCATCCTGATTTGTTTGTCATTCTTCGATTCTGCAATCGCTAAAGAACACAGTTTCCAACAATATCGAAATGACCTCACAGCTAAGGAGAACATCCGAGTCGCAGCTGTTACTTCACTTCCAACAGATTTCTCTAAACCGATGGCATTTGAAGCCAATTCGGCAGGAGCGTCCACTTCAAAAGCATTGCCCAACAGTAACTCATTTTCTCATCCAAGCGCCAATCTAAAAGGCAAGGGGAAGCAAGACTTCTTTGTTGGCAACGGTCTTTTTAAAAAAGTTTGGGTCAGTTCACCATCTTCAACTCAGGCATCTGATGGTTTGGGGCCCTTGTTCAATGCACGCTCCTGTCAGCGCTGCCACCTCAAGGATGGCCGTGGTCACCCACCAGCCGGACCAAATGATATAGCAACTTCGATGTTTTTGCGTCTTTCAGTTCCACCAAGAACGGATGAGCAGTTGAGGGCACTTATTGATAAAACTCTCCTCAGCATTCCTGAACCAACTTATGGGAGTCAATTGCAGGAATTTAGCGTACCCGGCCTTCCCGCAGAAGGCCGCATGATTATCGAATATGAAGAATTTCCTGTAGCAATGAATGGAAATGAAACAGTAATGCTCCGAAGGCCAAGTTATCATGTTACTGATCTTGGCTACGGCCCCATGGTAAAAGATGTTTTGCTATCGCCACGGGTTGCACCACCAATGATTGGCCTAGGGTTGATGGAGGCTATACATTCAGCTGACATCATGGCAAATGCAGATCCTGATGATAAAAATGCAGATGGTATATCCGGTAAGCCACAAATAGTACGTGACGCCAAAACAGGTGAATTTGTGCTTGGGCGCTTTGGCTGGAAGGCAACCGATGCCACAGTGAGGGCACAGTCAGCTGGTGCCTTTGTGGGTGACATTGGGATATCAAATCCTGAAATAAAAAACGCCTACGGTGATTGTACAGAAAATCAATGGGCATGTACTTCCATGCCTACCGGCATACAGGCGCATTTGGGTGACACAGAGGCTCCAGACCCTGTATTAGATTTAGTAGTATTTTATGCAAAGAACCTGGCTGTACCAGCTCGTAGAAATGTTGATCAACATACTGTATTGGTGGGTAAACAGCTTTTTTATGAGACAGGTTGTGCAGCTTGCCATAGACCCAACTATGTTACTAGTCGAGATGCTGAACAGGCCGAGCATCGCTTCCAATTGATCTGGCCTTATACTGACCTCCTCCTTCACGATATGGGTGAAGGACTATCAGATGGCCGGACAGTGGGTGAAGCAACGGGAAGGGAATGGCGAACAGCGCCGTTATGGGGTATCGGTCTTACCAAAGAGGTCAACGGCCACACATTTTTTTTACATGACGGCCGTGCGCGCAATCTGCTAGAGGCTATTTTATGGCATGGCGGTGAAGCCCAGAAATCTCGTGACAAGATTGTAAATATGAAACCTGAAGAACGACATGCTCTTATTTCGTTCTTGGAAAGCCTTTAAGGGACTTATCTCAAATGCACTTTGTAATCTTGTGTGTTGTTTTAACGATTGTGACCACAAGTGCGACTGCAGCTGATAAACTACATTTTGCTCACGCACTGAAAAAGGGGCTTGAAGATATTATAATTCAAGACCATGAGGCGTTTTTGGATGCTGCATTGGAAATGGTAGAGCCAATTAACAATCTTTGTGACGATCCATCCAAGAAAAATCTTGAAGCAGTTCACAAAAATTTCGAGGTGCTGGTCTTACAATGGTCTAGAATTGAAATGTACCATTTTGGTCCAGCACTTGAGAACAATCTATTTGAAAAGCTTTTCTATTGGCCAGACCGTAGAGGTCGTGCTATTCGCCAAGTCAGAACGGTACTTTCAAGGCAGGACCAAACTGTACTAACCATTGAGACACTCGCCCAAAAAAGTGTGGCAGTTCAAGGCTTATTGGCTTTAGAATTCATACTTTTCGGTACTGGTTCTGAAACACTAGTGATTGGAAACCATCATCGATGTAGCTACCTAGGATCAATTGCAGGAGTGATCGGAACAAATGCGTCATCACTTTTAGGAGGCTGGAAAGGTGAAGAAGGTTATGCGACTGAAATGATGAATGCTGGTCATGCTAATTCTTTCTACAATTCCTCTGGTGAAGCAATTCAAGAATTGATTAAAGCTGCTGCAACACAATTGCAAATTGTTGGTGAACTGAAAATCGCAGCTTCAATTGGTAAGTTAACTGAAAAGGCTAAACCAAAACGAGCGCCATTCTGGCGTTCTGATTTGACCACTGCCAATATGTTAGCCAACATCATTGCCGTAGAGAGGCTGCTTGACAGTGGAATTTCTGAGCTTGTGGTCAAAAAAGATGACAAAGCAAATAAATCTCTTAGGTTCCAATTGGACCAGGTGAAGCTAGCCTTGAAAACGATCGATAGCCGTTGGATTGATGCGGTCTCGTCTGGTCAAGGACGTGAAGTTTTGTTCCGTTTACATAACTACCTCGCAAAAACTGTCAAAATTCTTCAGACATCCTACCCAAGAGCACTTGGATTAATATTTGGGTTTAATACTCTTGATGGTGACTAATGCTTTGAGAAGGCGCTCTTTCTTGGCTGCCGCGGCTGGCTTCACTTTACCATTTACAACACACAGTCGCACTATTGAAAAAAACTTATTCTTATACATTAGTTCGTTGAAACAAGCTGATGGTAATCATTTAGCCGTTGTTATCGACGCTAACGGATCAATTCAATTTCAAGCAAACCTACCTGATAGAGGTCATGATACAGCGATCGACCCTGACCGAAGAACTGCTGTTATCTTCGCCCGTCGTCCAGGCCGATTTGCTTTAGTACTCGACTTGAAAAAACAACAACAAGATTTTGCTTTCGAAACAGCTATCAATCGTCATTTTTATGGTCATGGTTTCTTTTCATCAGATGGAAGACTGCTTTTTGCCAGCGAAAATGACTTCGAAAATGATCGTGGAGTCATCGGCATTTACAGTGTGCAAAATAAATATCATCGTATCGGTGAGTTTGAAACCAAAGGAATTGGACCCCATCAAATCCTTTTAAAAAGTGATAAAAATACGATTGTAGTGGCGAACGGCGGAATCGCTACGCATCCGGACTATCCTGATCGAAAGCTGAATTTGGCAAGCATGCAATCATCCATTAGTTATTTGGACATAAATTCTGGAGATCTGATTGATCAAGTATTTTTACCTAAATCACTTCACAAGCTTTCAATGAGACATATTGCGGAAGCTGTTGACGGAGCGATCTGGTTCGGTGGGCAATATGAAGGATACACTAAAGACAATGTTCCCTTAGTAGGTCGGCATAAGTTTTATAAACAAATTGATTTTTTACAAACAGAGACCCTACGCAGTTACGAACTGAAACAATATATTGGTTCAGTATCGGCTAATAAGGATGGCATTTTTATTGCCACAAGCTGCCCAAGAGCAGGATTAGTACTGATTTGGGATACTATAAAAATGAATTTAATTACTAAACGCTGGATTCCAGATGTTTGTGGGGTAGCACCATACAAAAACGATTTTTTTTTCAGTGATGGTTTCGGGAACTTATGGCAAGAAAATAATGTAGTTTTAAAAACTGCTGAATCAAAATGGGATAATCATATTAGAAATATCTATGGTTAGTGAGTAACTTAGTTTAAAATCATATATTTTAATTTTGAAAAAAATATNGAAGAAAAGTCTANGAAATAAATCAATTCAAATGAGNAAAGTAANTTAATCTTTTTAGAAAAATTAAGTTCTTTAGAAGTTGNTTTCTAGGTGAGAAACNAAACCTCAATATTTANAAAANTTTATTTTTGCAATTACTAGTTTTTACTTTTTATAAAACATTCGCGGTTCATAGTTATTTTAATTTTTACAAATTATATATTTTGGATTAGTTAAATTTGCTTTTGACTGTTAACTCAATAGTCCATTTTTTTCATTAGTTGAGCTATTTGTAANTTCAATTTTTTTAATGTCAGATTCTATAACACCAATTCTGAGACAAACTCATCATATGTTGGTCGTTTTCTCTCGGAGGGATCAGTTTGCTTTGTCCCAATATAAATACAACCAGCTATTTTATCTTTTGAGGGATCACCTCCCAATGCACTTAAAACATTTTCGTTGTATGAATACCATTCAGTCAACCATTGCGCAGCATAAGAGTAGGATTGAGCAGCTAGCAAAAGATTTTGACACACAGCTCCAGCTGATAAATGCATTTCCCATGTTGGTATTTTAACACTTTCTTGTGGTGTTGATATAACTACCAGAACAACAGAGGCCCTAGCAAATCTGTTTTTCTCCAACTCAGCTAAACTCGGATTGGGATTTTCCTGACCCTTTAAAAATTCAGGCAATAGGACGTGTTCTCCAAACTTTTGGCGGGATTCACCTTTCACAATCGTTATTTTCCAAGGACTTAATGCTCCATGATCAGGAACACGAAGTCCACATTTAATTATGTTTTCTAGATGTTCATCTAATACCCTACCTGCTTCCATTTTTTTGGCAGTAACTGATCTTCTTTCCTGCAAAAATTTTACAATATCGTTCATAATTCTATGTTTTCAAATTAGGATAATCGTAGTTAATGATTGATAATAATCATCTCATTAAAATTAAGAATATGAGCTTGGCAGCGTATTTTTTAACTCCAATTTAAAAAAATATTGCTTTGCAGGTTGGAAGAAAAGTGACAGGCAATTTTAGAGGTGTCACACCCGCATTACCAAGCATTTTTCCTGTAAATTTTAATAAATCAAGAATTATTTATTTTTAGGAAAACTTAATTTAATCATTTTCTTATTCCACTTTCGAAGGGACTTGAACCTGACTAATGATTTTCTTAAGTAACTGGTGATTTGTTGCAAGAAATTTCTCTAATTAGATGGCTCCTCTCCGTTCTCGGCATGATCTACAAGATAAATTCAATTTACTGACCCGATCACTCCCTTCACGGCATGTGAAACGAAATGATTTATCTCCAATCGAGTATTCCCTGCACCACCGTAGGCAAATTTTCGTGACCACTTTTCCAAAAAAAGATTCACGCCGGTCATACACCTTACAAGTGACCTGCTGATACTTAATATCTACGGTCTCGGAATTCTGAAGGGTCTGCGTGTCAAAGCAAGTAAGCGCTGGTGCAATGGCTGCGATTGGTAGATAGCGTCAAGGCGTGCTACCCAAGTCAATACAACTTGAACACGATACGACAGAAAGGGGGCCAACCACTTTCCTATTTCGATAAATTCATCTCAATCAGTAAACACAGGATTCTTAAGCAAACGGTTTAGCCATCAAGCTGATCCCTAATTTTGCAACTGTGTCTTCCACCACGTAGTGATCAAAGACTATCTAGTGCTTTCTTGGTCAGTTGGCCAAGGTGTTTCAGTTCGGTAGCCCAGATTACTTCTCCAGTGACTTATTTATGACAGTCAAATACTTAGTTTTACTTGTCGGCTAGATTTTGAGCCGAACCGGTCGTAGAGTAGCTGTGGTATGGGACTCCTTTAAGATGATTGTGAAAGGGGATCGTCACAACACTGAAGCTTTGCATTCCGAAATGAACAAGCGAGTTTTCCTTTGGATACAGGGGGCTAGCGGACGACGTTCTTTGTCTACTCCAAAAACTTTAGACATTTGGTTAGCCTTTAAGCTAGCGATCAGGTGTCGAATTCCGAGAAAGCTACACCCTCACGTAAAGTATGCCTCGACAATGTTATCAACGCTTGTCGCGCCACGCGCACTGAGCACCCTCCAAAGTCTCTGTTTAACGCTGTGGCCATAGGGCTAAGGGCTGGCACGCACCCTTAGGTATGATCACGAAAATAACGTAGTTCTCAAAGAACTTTGTCTTGTTGTAGCTACGGGGAAACCGCATTATCTTCGGGAGTCTATTCGAAATTCTCTTATTTTAAGCTATCGTTCAAACAACTATGCAAAATAGACAATTTTTTTGAATACCCAATAGA
Organism: Deltaproteobacteria bacterium; assembly: GCA_002684675.1. GTDB lineage: Bacteria > SAR324 > SAR324 > SAR324 > NAC60-12 > JCVI-SCAAA005. Next base: position 12,857 of record NYVT01000066.1, on the reverse strand, counting down.
CTCCCGAAGGACTCTGGAGGCTACAACACTCGGCCAAGTAGTTTTGATAGAAATTCTAAAATACAAATAGCTTCAGAAGTTCTCACTCTTCAATTTCTTCTGAGTTATAAGTCAATTTATGAGCCTATCAATGCAGGGGTTTAGATCGTGGAGTGAAGACCACTAGCGTATCTCCCAGATGACTAATAGATTGATATCAAAAGACTCCCAAGAAACTGTGGTGGCGAGACTGGATTGTCTAGCTCCATTTATCTCTCGTCCAAAAAACTTAAAAGCTACGGAAGCTAGAACTTCAGAATCTCGATTTTTAATATTCTTCAGCCATAAAAAATCAATAGAACGCTTCCATCTGAATGGTTGATGATTTTTTGCAGTAGATAAATATTATCTCAAGAATTTAAACACTTAAATTAGTATAAACTTTTAATTTTAATTAGTCAATACTAACTAATTAAATTATTAAGTATCAGACGATATATGCTTGNNCGTCNTATTNANTACGTTAAAAANTTTNTGATGAGAGCAACTATTTCATCAACTCCATTTTCCTTTGGTAAAAACACAGGCAGTCCTAACCACCTTTGATGATCAATTTTAATATCTTCCAACTCATCAGGGTGTAGCCCCTCTGAACTCAATGTCAAAGCAATAGTCCGAGATCCATAAATCTTGATCAACTCCAAATCTCCTCGAAGATCNGGCATTGGTAGGCTNGCATTGGTAAAATGCAAAGTCCTTCGTGCTGGCACATGCTGCAAAATCACTCCCTTNGCCATAGCTGAACATAGAAACTCTGCTCCGCAAGGACCAGATGGATTCCTCAGAGAAGATTGACCCTCTAGGAGAATTAAATCAGGTGAGCAATCCNGATCACANCGAACTATGACATCTTCCAATTCACCTGAAACAAAATCATTTGGAGTCGAATCAAAAATAAAACCGTAATCGTGTCCAGACTGCATCCATCCCGTTTGCCCAGTAAAAATTATCTTTGTCTTGATACCTGAACGATTACAAGCCTCCCATAGCCAGCGTGTTGTTGTTCTTTTACCCACAGCGCAATCTGTCCCCAAGACTACAATCCGTGGAGCCTTTACTCTTGTAATTTCACCAGACCAGAAGCGCAGACCCATCTTTGAGCGAGGTTTGCGGATGTCATGTAACTTTACTCCCCTGCGTTGAGCTGCTTCAACCAAGTGTCGCTTTTCCTCTATAAATTCATGCAGGCCATTGACGATGTCCAGGCCTTCTTCTATTGATTCCTCAATACACCTTAACAATTCTGGGATCAATCTCCCACCGGATGGAGTGATACCAACAATGGCCACTTCAGGAGTTTCAATCAATTTCTGAAAAGCCTTCTTTGAAGAAGCAAAAACTGGAATGTCGCGAACATTACCATCCACGATCATTCCAGCATCCTGACCTGATTTTTCAGGATCAATCACCCCCACAATCTGAAAGCGGTCTGTTCCTCGAATTAATCCAAAGGCCGTCTTTGCTTGCTCAAAGTTGAATGTATGAGGCGCTAGGATGAGTGCCTTTTGCTTCTTTGTAGATTTCATCAATCTGACTCAGATTTGAATGGATGGCTAAGACGTCAACTTGGTAGATAATTTGTGCTCATTTGCAAACTTAATTAGGGTTTGCTTTAGTTTTGACAACAATTCGTCCAATTCACGATCTGTGATGCAAAGTGGTGGGCACACCATCAAATGATCTCCAGAATAGCCACCTCTGGTTCGACGAGAATAGAGGATCAGTTTTTCCTCATAAGCCAATTCAACAATTCGAGAGTGAGCGTTCCATGCTGGTGGGAGTACTTCCCATGTTGCTCGGTTTGCAACCAGTTCAAATGCCAGTAAAAGCCCCTTCCCTCGAACATCCCCAATGAATTCAAATTGCTGCTGGAATTCCTCTAACCCAACTCGCAGCTTAGCACCCTGTTCTTGAGCTCGCTGCATTAGATCTTCTTGCAGCAGTACCTCAAGGACTGCTTTCCCTGCAGCACAAGATATCGGGTTCCCTGCATATGTATATCCGTGCATAAACCCACCATCATCCAAAACAGCCTCGACCAATTCTTCTCTGGCGACAACAGCTCCAAGGGGACTGTAACCCGCCGCAAGCCCCTTAGCTAATGCAACAATATCTGCTTGAACACCCCAATGACTGAGTGCCAAGTATTCTCCAGTTCGGCCAGCACCACAGAGCACCTCATCAGCAATCAACAAAACTCCATAGCGGTCACAGATTTTCCTGACCTTCGGATAGTATGTCGCTGGGGCTACCAAAGCTCCTGTAGAAGCTCCACCCACAGGTTCTGCCAAGAAGGCCAATACCGTCTCTGGGCCCTGCTTGACAATCTCTTTTTCGAGCATATCAGCATAACGTTCCCCACGCTGATCCAGACTCAATGAATCCTGATCCCGATACGTTGCGGGTGCAGCAATCTTTGGCATCTCTAGATACATAGCATTAAACGGATCATTCAGAGGACCATATTGAGTGACTCCAAGTAATCCCAAAGTACAACCATGATAAGAGGGGCTCAAAGAAATCACCTTATAACGAGAAGATTCACCCCTTGAAATTGCAAACTGTCGAGTAAGTTTCAAACAAGTTTCAACTGTCTCAGAGCCACCTGAAGTGAAAAAAATCCTATTTAGGCCTGATGGCATAACCCCGGATAGATCTTCCGCAAACTCCTCTGCCGCATCATTCTCAAAATGCAGCCGATAGGCGAATGATGCTTGATTCAGTTGTTGTTGAATGGCTGAAATCACCTTGGGATGGCTGTGCCCAATGTTGGAGACCATTGCTCCAGAGGAAGCATCAAAATATTGATTCCCCTGCTGATCCCATAGGTAAACTCCCCGGGAATGAGAAACTCGGGGTTTATGATTTCGCGTCTGATAAAAGAGGTGGGAATTAACAGAGTGGGAAGGCATTTTTAATTTTTTCTGAAGAGCACCCCAAAATAAGTGAAATTACCCCCCAACCCAGAATGCTTTTTCGAGGTCGGTAAATTGTTGAGCAGGTCCTTCAAATTTATTTTTACCTAACTCCAGCACATAGACATAGTCAGCAATTTTCAGGGCTTGCCGAATCTCTTGGTCGACCAGTAGAATCGTCAATTCATCAACTGTGACAAGCATCTTTAACATTTCATAAACCTCTTCTGACAACATCTTCGATAGTCCTGCAGTGGGCTCATCTACTAGCAGCACCTTTGGTTCAGCCATTAAGGTGCGGCTGATCTCAACCATTCGTTGCTGACCACCTGATAGTTCTCCAGTAATCTGCTTTCGCTTCTCACGAAGCACTGGGAAGCGTTCATAATTCGCATCAATCTTGTCGCGAACCTGCTGCTTGTCTTTCCGGAAGGTCCAACCCCCGAGTTGAAGATTTTCTTCTACGGTCATGTCTTTGAATACCCCAGGTTGCTGCGGTATATAGGCGAGACCCTTGAGAATGCGCTGATGCGTGGGAATATCAAGAATGCTTTCGTTCTCTAAAACCACATCGCCGCGGTTGGGTTTGAGAAATCCAAATGCAGCCTTGAGAGCTGTGGATTTGCCAACTCCATTTGCTCCAAGGATCGTAGTGATCTGTTTATGCCTCACTTTTACATTTAAATCCTGCAGGATGTTGAGATCCTTGTAATAGCCGACATCCAAGCCTCTTAATTCCAGCACTCCTGAAGTTGCATCTATTGAAGTCATAGTTTGTCTTCAGTTGATGAGTGTGCCTTGGGATCTGAGGATTGCTGTTCTTCATCACTACCCAAGTAGGCCTCAATCACAGAAGGGTCTTTCTTCACATCATTTGGGAGTCCATCAGCGATCAGTTCACCAAAATTCAAAACCAGAAGCCTTCCACATAGGGTGAAGATTGATTCCATTTGATGACTGATTAAAATGATCGCTTTCCCTGCATCATTGACTCTTCGGATATATCCATAAATTATCTCCATCAACTTTGGATGAACTCCTGCGAAGGGCTCATCTAGAATAATCATATCAGGGTCTAGCATCAGTAATCTGCCGAGTTCCAACAATTTTTGCTGTCCTCCAGAGAGAGCTTGGGCGTACTCATTGCGCAAGTGATCAATCGTCAAAAATTCTAGAACTTCCATCGCTTTTGGCAGCACCTGATCCTTGCCAATCGTCAGATCCCTTGCCAAAGCAGGAACAAAGAGGTTTTCCAGCACGGTCATTCGGCGGAAGGAACGAGTCACCTGAAATGTACGGCCAAGTCCCGCCCGGGCCACTTCAAAAGGGGGCAGTTGGTCAATTCTCTTACCATTAAGGTAGACCGTGCCACTGTTGGGAGTGATTGCCCCATCGAGAATGTTTGTCAGCGTAGTTTTGCCTGCTCCGTTTGGCCCAATCAGGCCTATCAACTCTGGGCCCTTCACATCAAATGATAGCCCCTTGAGAACATGATTCCCACCAAAGCGCTTGTTCAGATTGCTGACTGAGAGTTCCATGATCAGACTATTGAATTACTGGAGGATTCACTGGTGCGTTTGGCCACAGTCTCAGCTGCAACATGTGCCCGAGTGAAGAAATCAATGATTGGGGTGATCAATCCATTCCGATAGAACCGCAATGTGACCATCAGCAGCACTCCGAAGAAGACTAGACGCCAAATCGTCATATCAACCTCAACACCACCAATCACAAAGCTATTGCGAAGCAGTTCCAGGACAAATTCAATGATGATCGCTCCAATAGCTGCTGCAGCAAAGTTTTCCAAGCCCCCAATTACTGCCATCGCAACGACAAGGCTCATCTGCATAATCATCAAGTTATTGGGTGTAATGATTCCGATATAGTGGGCTTGAACAGCTCCTGCTAAAGCCGCCATCGTGCAGGTAATTACAAATACTAGAACTTTGTAGCGAACAATATTGATTCCAAGTGCAGCTGCAGCATCCTCATCTTCTCGCAAAGCTCGAATGAAGAGCCCAAATCTTGACTGTGCAAGCCAGGCTAAGATAGCTAGACAAACAAGTAGTAGGAAAAACATTACAAAGTAAGGTGGAATTTTGTCTGTCTTTGTAAATTCATAGCCAAACAAAACCACTCCATTCTCAAACAAGTGCGGAAGCTCAATACCTGCTTGTCCACGGGTTATGTCAATTTCTGCGCTGATAGTAGCCCTCAGGATTTCAGAGAAACCAAGAGTGAACAATGCTAAGTAAGCCGCCCGAAGACGAAGTACCAACATTCCAATCAACAGACCGAATAGGGCACCCAGCGAGGCACCGATCAAAATGCCCAAAATGATCGGCATGGAAGTGACTTCCACATTACCGTTCCAATTTTCCATTGCCTTGGTAAGGCAGTCTTGGGTTAATGTACTTGACGTGACCCCAACCGGATTTTTAATGATGAAATACTTGTCTCCAAATTCGAACTCTGTACAAATTCCTGTCGGTTGGGGTGACAGATAGAAGTAGTGACTGAAAAGAGCCGTTCCATAAGCTCCCAAGCCCATGAAACCCATATGTCCAAAGGAAAACTGTCCCCCATATCCAGCAAGCATTGACCAGCTGGAGGCCAAGATTGCGTAGAAGAAGCCTGTGATGCAAATGTGCATGATGTATTCGTAATCACGACCACCATAAATNAAGGGGAAGGCTAGNAAGAACCCTACTATACCGAAACAGATTAACCAAAGGACTTTAATTCTTGTCATAACTTACCATGCGTTCCACTGGCAAAACGACGCCCCATCAGCCCAGTTGGTCGCAAAAGTAGGGTGAGGGTGAGGACAATCATACCGTAGGCGGGAATGTACGAGGAGGCTTTCTGAGGATCTGGCACACACCCAGTCCCAGCTGCTTCTACCAATCCAATAATGATCCCACCGAAAAAAGCTCCGGGTAACGAACCCAAACCACCGAGTACAACAATCACAAAGGAACGCATCGCGGGAATCAAACCAACGTGTGGCAACCATGAGAAGGCTTGCACAAGCGTCGCACCAGATAGAGCAGCAATCATTCCCCCCATAGCAAAGGCTAGGGTATTCATCCGGTGAGGATTGATTCCAGCAATCGCTGCAGCCTCACGATCTTGGCTAACTGCACGGAGCGCCTTGCCGGTCCAAGTCTTGTAAAGAAAGAACAAGAGGCCCAACAGAACTAAGATAGAAATGACTGCAGCAATGAAGCGAGGATTAGAGATAGAAATGGTATCAAATAACTCCATGTTTCCCCGACTGGTCTTGATCAGCCAGGGATCTTCTTTTGAAGGAAATCGAATCCTTGGAAAATCAAAAAAACGCTTTGCNTTAACTGGGTTTGAGCCAGCGACGGCCTGAACAAAATACATTAATGTGAAGGCCAGCCCNAAGGTCACCAGGATCCCATATTCAACGGGTCGTTCAATGCGACCNTCATACATGGGTGTTAGAAACAAGCGTTCGAAAGTTGCACCCAAAATGAAGGTGGCTAAGCACGCAATAAAAATACCCACTACTGGAGAAATACCTGGGAACCAAACCACTGTGACGTAGTAGGTAATCATTCCCCCAATCATGTAGAATTCACCATGGGAGAAACTGACAACNCCAAGAATTGAAAAAATCAGGGTGAGTCCAAGTGCCATTAGACCGTAGATGATCCCAATGATGAGTCCATTTGTNATTTGGGACAATACAAAGGAACTGTTGGAAACACAGTTATTTTCAGGATCAGCGAGGGCAAAGGCAGTCATTAGGATGCCTACGGTCAGTAAAGACGGTAGAATAATTAGTCTCTTACTAACTTCGGGCGTCTTTAGCCAAAGAAACAGCAGACCGACGGGACCCAGAGACGCTCCAACTAAAGAGCCCATCAGCACGGTATTCGAGGTGTCGAGATCTTTTGCGAGATAGATCCGCCTAGTTCCNATGACACCAACAATCCCCCAGACAAGNAGCCAAAGGGTTGTCCACCAAAAGATTGGGGCGAATTCCATAAATCAGAGTAATGTGGGAATAAAAAGGAGGGGGTACAGANCAATAANCTCTGTACCTTTAATTTCTAGATTAATCCACGAATTCAGGTTCACCAGTCTTGTAGGCATCTGGGTAAACAATGGTCATCGTATTGGATGGTTCACCCTCTTTTTGATATTGAACCATTGTAATCGCAACGTCTGGCCACTGGTGCCACCACTCATCTCCTTTACCATCTGCTGATGGATCTTTTTTGGAGCCATAAGGGAAGTAGATTCGGCCAAGGACCCCATCATANGAAATGTTTTCAAGGGCGTTCACAATCGCATCACCGTTGGTAGAGCCTGCCTCGTTGATCGCTTGGGCTAGAATACCAATTGAGTCATAGGCCTCTAGCGCAAAGCTTTCTACTCCAGTCTTNCCTGTCTTAGCCTTGTAATCCATCGCAAATTTGAGTGCAGATTCAGAATACATTGTTTCGGGCACTCCAATTCTCGCCATGAATGCTAATTTTCCATCTGGGACGTTTTCCCACCAAGCCTTGCTCTCTAGCCCTGCTTGATTTGCGTGAAACATAATATCTTGTGGACCAGTTCCAGCATCGGCGGCTTGCTGAGTAAAATTGAATCCCGCTTCACCAGTCAGTAGAACAATAATATAATCCGGGTTCTCTGCCTTCACNCGTTCCACGATNCCTGCAAAATCTTGGGTTCCGATATCTACTCCAAAAGTAACCGAACTGATTCCCTTTGACCCTAGACCAACTTCACACTCCTTGGCAGCAGGGATTCCGTAGTCAGTATTCTCTGTTACGATAGCCACCTTCTTTACACCCGGCGCCTGGGCAGCNAATTGCCAGATTACTCCAGAAGCCCAAGAACTTAAGGGAGCAATTCTGAAGATATACTTCTGCTTGTCTCCTGTGATTGTATCATTCCAGGTTTCAGCAAACACGACTGGAATACCCCGAGCATTAGCCACATCCTTGGAAGCAACACCCACAGAACTGTGGTAACCACCACCCACAGCTATAACACCATCCTGAGTAATCAACTTCTCCATCATCGCAGTCGCCTTTTCTGGCAAACCTTCAGTATCAGTGATGACAACTTCAAGATCGCAGNCTAACACTCCGCCAGCAGCGTTTACATCTCTCTCCGCTAACATCATAGCATCCCGCATTGCTTCACCACCAACAACAGATCCTGGTGCTGAAAGAGGAGCTAGTCCGCCGACCTTGTGGACACAGTTCGCTGCATAAGCGCTTGCAAATGGTATNGCAGACAGAGAAATCACCATCAAACACCATTTTAAAAACCTAGTCTTCATGCCCTCTCCTTTTGAAAGAGTTTAAACATTTCCCAGAATTCTAAATTTCGTTCTAGGAAAAAGAGGTGGGGAATCCTATGAAGTTCAACTTTGCTTAGCAACCAAAAATGCGACACATATTTGAAGATTTACGACAATTCCTGTAAAGCATCACATTTTTTTCGATTNTAAAGATTTTAAAGATNATTCTGAATCTACAACAAANTGATCAGTATGAATGGACTCGAAAAATACAATGAAAATTTCCATGACCTTGATGGAAGGCTGATCCAGCCAGACTTACGGATTGGTTTCGTCCTAATTCCAGGCTTCACGATTCTTCCCCTCGCGGGCTTCATGGATACGTTNCGTCACGCTGCTGANGAATCTGATCACAGTCAACAAGTCTATTGTAAGTGGAAAATCCTTGGNCCTTCGATGGAACCGATCCCCTCCAGCTGTGGAGCCACAATCCCTCCATGGGAAGTATATGGTGACCCAACTGAATTCGATTACATTGTCGTAGTTGGAGGACAAACTGACCTAATACGATTTGTTTCGAAGCAAACCTATGAATTTCTCACAAAAGCAGNGGAACTGAGGATTCCATTGGTGGGCCTGTGTNTCGGTGTCTTTGTCTTGGCAGAGGCAGGCATATTGACAAATCAAAGATGTGCAGTTCACCAAAGATATCTCAATGAATTCGTGAAACGTTATCCAGATCTAATTCCTGTTACAGATGAACTTTTTGTGATTGATCATAATCGGATCACCTGCCCAGGAGGTACTGCAGCGATTGACCTTGCAGTAAGCATACTGATGAATCACCTTGGTGAAAGTCAGGCTCGGAAGGGTTTATCTCATATGATGGTGGACCAGCATCGCGAAAATCTACACACCCCAAGAACCCCCTATGATGAGTTGGATCATTGTCCGGATCTCAGAATTAAGGATGCAATTCAATTGATGAAGAAAAATCTAACTTTCCCTTTTTGTGTCAAAGATTTAGCCAAGCAGCTTAGCTGTAGCCAACGCCAACTGGAACGAGCTTTTCAAAAACATGCGCATGTTTCACCTGCAAAGTTTTGGAGGCAGCTTCGAATCAAGAGAGCACGTTGGTACTTATTGAACACCAATTTGANCATAACTAGGATTGCCTTCGACTGCGGCTTTTCNGACTGTGCTCATTTTACAAACCTGTTCAAACAAGTTTACGGCGAATCGCCCAGTAGATTCCGCTCAGTTCGGCTACTAGCCTCCCAATCCACTCGCTAAAGGTCTTGGAAGCATAAGACAATTCAAGAAACTAAAAAAAGTACCGATGAAATTTATTTATTCGGACTCACATAAACTCCACTTCCCTCAAGCTGAGTTTCATCGTGGGCAGATGGTCACACCTTTTGAAAATCCAGAAAGAATTGATTTGATCATAGATCATCTTGAGGAGGTTGGTTTCAACGGTATCAAGTGTGATGATTTCTGGGATGTTGAACCTATCCTAAAAATTCATTCTGCAGATTACTTGGAGTTCCTTGAGACAGCTTGGGAAGAGTGGCTAGCTGCTGGTTTCACAGGTGATCTGATGGCAGGAAATTTTCCTGTTCGTAGGATGCAACAGCGATGTCCAAAACATATAGATGGAAAGGCTGGCTTTTACAGCTCTGGCAATGACACTTCAATCAACGCAGGAACTTGGAAAGCTGTCAAGGCCTCCTATATGACTGCTAAGCAAGCCCAAAAAGTCGTTGCAAATGGAGATGCTGCTAGCTTGGCGTTGTGTAGGCCACCCGGTCATCACGCAAGTACAGATCTTTTCGGCGGGTATTGTTTCCTGAACAACGCAGCCGTCGTAGCACAGTTGTTTATAGATCAAGGGGCAGAAAAAGTCGCCATATTAGACATTGATTTTCATCATGGGAATGGAACCCAGGATATTTTTTATGGGCGAGGGGATGTTCTCTTTGCCTCATTACATGGACAGCCAGAGGACTCATATCCATACTATTCTGGATATGCTGATGAAACCGGGAAAATGGAGGGAGAGGGTAGTAACTTCAATTATCCAATGCCCCCAGGAACCACTTATAGTTCATGGGCCCAANGTTTAGAAGAGGCAATCCGTCAAATTCAAAAGTTTAACTCTGCGGCACTTATCGTGTCTCTGGGAGTCGATACCTACAAAAAGGATCCAATCAGTTTTTTTTGCTTGGAAACANACGACTATTTACGTTGTGGAAAACAATTGTCTAAATTAAATCTACCTACAGTCTTTGTTTTGGAAGGGGGATATGCACTCGAAATGGTGGGCCAGAATGTAGCGAATGTACTAATTGGCTTTGAAAGNGGTTAATCCAACTTACTGAACTAATTGATTGAATTAATGTAAAAANGTCCAACAACTATTACTGGGCCTTGCTATTTCAAGCTACTTTTTTGCAGAAATGCCAATCTGTACATNCATAGCCTTTATTGAATCGGGCCTCTGCAGCTTTTGTAGTTGCAGGGGGAGGTGCGATCACTTTGTCAAGTGGCTGCCAAACTTCTGGGCTTGCCACCTTAATTGAGTCAGAAGTCTTTAAAGTAGTCACTAGANTGAATATTTCATCAATGGATCTTCTTACTCATCTCGTAANAAACCATTACTCTCATGCTTCCTTGNAGATTGATGATAAATGTCACGCGTGAGCTGAGGTATCTGCCGTACCTGTATGAATCATCCTATAAGCTCTTGCAACATCCATTTTTAAATCAGCAATAATTGGAAATGGGATCTTCAATCCAAATTTCTCCTTGATGTTGCGGATCCAAGCAATTTGACTGTAATGGNTATCGATCGAAAGTCCGAGTAGCTCAGTGGTCATCTTCTGAAAGGCTTTATGCCGCTTGGCAAATCCAATAAATTCGGTTGTGCAGACTGAAGTAAAGTATGCAGGATGTGAAAAAACAACCAACCATTTCCCCGCATAATCACTTAGTTNCTTACACCACCTGTGGTTGGGGNTTCCAAAGCTGGGGCAGGTTCATTCGATCTTGGAAATGATGGGGTGTTGGCTAAGGTTTNCATTTTTGGGTCTTTTGGGAATGAAGTGAAGTTCATNAANTATAATATCATTTATTTATAAATTTGAATATTTAATTAATTTTATAAAATTTTNATAAAAAATTGTAGAGGAATCTCAATTTGTCTGGATCAAACAGATCGATTTGATGATATTTGACCAAAGAATTTCAGAAATTCTCTATCATTCATAGGCAATTTGAATACTTCAATCAAGTAAAGTCAGAGTAGAGTATGCTGATCAAAGATCCCCTCAAAATTGAGGTTCAGCGAGGTGGATTCCAGGAAAGTCTGCATCTNGTTCATGCAGTCGTAACTGATTCATCAGGTAAGGTAGTCGAGGGTTGGGGNGATATTGACTTTCTTACCTTCCCACGTTCTGCAGTGAAACCACTTCAAGCGATCCCACTGATACTGAGTGGAGCTGAAGAACGATTCCAAATGAGTAGTGCAGAGTTAGCGATGGCTTGTTCCTCCCATGGTGCGGAATCAGCTCACTTAAGGGTAGTTTCCTCATGGTTGAAACGTATTGGCTGNGGAGTNGATGATTTAGAATGNGGAAGTCATTGGCCAAGCCATGAAGAATCTGCTCATGACCTTGCAAGAGCGGGGAGTTNCCCGTTCGCNCTCCATAACAACTGTTCGGGAAAGCACATAGGGTTTCTTACATTGGCAAGGCAGCGCCAACTTGATTCAAAGGGATATATTCATCCGGACCATCCGATTCAGCAAGAAATTCGCTCTACACTTCAGTATATGATGGAACTCGATCTAAAAGATGCTCCTATGGGGATCGACGGCTGTTCCATACCAACCTGGGGAGTCCCCCTTAAAGCCATTGCGAAAGGATTTGCCCGATTTGCCACGGGAGATCAACTTACCAAAGAACACCAGGGGGCATGCGAGAAATTACGATCTGCAATGGTTGCCGAGCCCTTTTATGTGGCAGGAACAGATCGACACTGTACAAAAGTGATGAAAGCTTTTGGGGGAAGTGTTGTCTGTAAAACGGGAGCAGAAGGGGTGTTTGCTGCAGGAATACATGAATTAGGATTGGGGATTGCCCTTAAAGCTCAGGATGGAACCCAAAGGGCAGCTGAGGTCGCTCTTAGTCACATTCTTCATCAGGTTGGAATCAACCCTGAAAACCCAGATTTTTCCATTGAGCAACCGCTTTATAACCGTAATCAATGGAACATTGGTTCAGTGCGTCCTATGGACTAAGTTCTAGGAGCATCTGAAGATTCAATAAATTGGTTAGTTGAACCATCATCGAGTTCAAAGAGATGGGAAATGAAGCAAGAGACAATTGAAACCTTGTCTATGCTGCTCAATTTTTTGAGAAGTTATGAAATTTTAAGCGAAGTGAGACCAACCAATTTTCACTTAAATGGAAAAGGGTTCATTCATTTTCATGATGAATCAGATGGCCATACTTCACAAAAGAGTTTTGAGCTTTGAGGTGTGGGCGCATCATGGTATCGCAGTAGCGGAGGACATTGTTGCCAAAGTTGGGGAGTTCTATGCGTTCAAGCTCGAA
>NYVT01000065.1:0-18632 GCA_002684675.1 Deltaproteobacteria bacterium | reverse complement strand
AGGCAGAGGTCGAAGTTCAGTTGCTTGCCCTAGATCGACCGTACCAGAAGGGTCTTTTACATTTTGCAGTGATGGTCGATGGTCCTCCTGGTTTAAGAATCTCGGGTTCTAATCTTGAAATTCCAAAGCCTGGTGCTGTCAAACTCTTCGAGATTGATGCAGATACCGGTCAAATTCTGCCGGGGAAATGACCTTGTGGTTGTTATTCTGGACTATCGGGGCCTTGAGCCTCGGTTGGCTAGCTGAGCGATGGTGGTGCCAAATACTTAAAGAGGCTGAAGTCCCACAGTTAATTCAGCGTTGTTCTTCCTGTCTCGAAATGCAGACAGGCTGGCGTAAGTCACTCCTTTTAGATGCCCTGAAAAACAGAGGAAGATGTCTGAAATGTGGTGCGCGCTCACCATGGCTAGCTTTGGGTTTCCCGCTCGGAATTTGGTTAGGATTTTGGCCTGATAGACCACAAGAGCCTTGGCAACTTTGTCAGGAATTGCTACTTCTCTGGTCTTTGCTGCTCATCGCTACAATTGACTGGCATACGATGTGGATTGATTACCGCATTGTCACCCTGACATTGGCCCTACAATTTACGATNTTGTTGTTGAATGACCTTGGCTCAGTCCGTGAAGCNATTTTNGGTGCTCTACTCGGNGCTGGTGGACTGTACTTGCTAGGGGTGCTGTATGAGGCTCTCCGNGGTAGAGCGGGACTTGGAGATGGAGATCCTGCGGTCATGGCATTGATTGGAACCTGGACTGGCCCTGATGGACTGGTTTTTGTCGTCTTTGCTGCAGCGATCAGTGGAACGCTATTTGGGGGGTTNTGGCTGCTGAAGGATGGCCAGAATTGGCGAGAAACCCCTGTGCCTTTCGCACCATTTTTGTGCCTNGGTGGATTAATAGTACATTGGANATATCCAGAAATTCTTGACCAATGGCCTCTGCATCAAATTTTCTGAGTATTAGATACAATATGAGCCGATGAAGGCCAAATACCNAACCATCTGTTGGTTGATTANTGGGATTCAGATACTTTTCTCAATGGGCGTGAACGCTCAGGAAGAACCAATGAGTATCTCTGGGGTGGAACTACTGCGCAAAGGTGAACAAGTTAGTATCACTCTACAAACCAGTGGNAAGCCGATCTATGANCTCAATGAAAATCTCAAAGCTCGTACCTTGGTTGTCAAGTTTCGCAACACNANGGCGGCCTTTGTGGATGGACGTCGTGATCGATTGTTCAATGATCCTCAAGTTGAAGGAATAAGGTTTTTGGATATGGAGCCCGATACTTGGGCTCAATTCAAGCTTCGTAAGGATAATTTAATTTTTGACATGGTACCAGGNAGTAATCCTGGACAACTGGTCTTCCGATTCCGTCCACTAATCCAACTACCTCCTGTTACGCTCCCGCCAGATCCAGAGCCAGCTACCATTGCCTTGGAAGCTTTGGAATACGACGACAGTAACCCGGATTTCACGAGCCTGACTTTCTNGTTTACTAGNNCGCCTCGCCTGTTTGTTTTGGAAAATTCTCAGGACCGAACGGTTCGGTTACGGTTCGCGGATACAGCCCCGGGAGACGCGTTTACCCTGACACCCTATGAAGATGGTCGTGTAAGAGTCGATGAATTGACCACTGATCCTAATCAGGTATTTGTCACTTTGGGGCAGATTGCTANAGATTTNAGGNTTGAAAAAGATGAGTTCTCAGATCCTGCGCGTTGGGTGATTCGAATCTATGGTCAGCCTGTTTTTCAGGACATTGCCATTGAGGAGGAGGATGCTTCATTGACGCCTGATGAAGTTGCCAAATTAGATCGGGAAAAACGTGTTCGCAATGCAGAGATAAGAGNGGCTTATCAACAAGGTGAGAATCATTTCCGAAAAAGTGAATACGACTTGGCGATTGAGCAATTTCAGAAGGCGTATGCAGCGGGGAAAAACGGCGTTGGTGAATTTGAAGACGAGTGGAACCCACTAGCTATTCAGTCTTTGTTTAGAATTGCTGACACAAAATACACCCAATTGGAGAGGNGACGAGGAAGAAACTATCATCAAGCGATTGATGACTATACAACTGCGATCAGGGTGTCGAATTCAACAGAAATTGTGAAAGACTTGATTCCGCATGCCCAGTTCCGCATTGGTCGAAGTTACCAGCAGATGCGCTTCAGCCAAGAGGCGAACAACAGCTATGAACTTCTGCGAAGAGACTTCCCTTCATCCTACGAAGCTCAGGAATCCTCGTTCTGGCAAGCATTGAATCAGATTGCTCGACGAGAATGGGGCCAGGCAATTTTACAGTTTGAGGAATACCTCAAGGCGATGCCGAACCCAAAGTTCATTCATATCGCTTACTANAAGATAGCGCAGGCTTATTACCAACAACAAAAATTTCCCGAAGCCANAGANTTTTTTGATCGAGCCCGATCACTTGACAGTNNATATGTTCAGGAAGACCCAATGTTGCTCTTCCANATGGGNGAAACTTACTACGAAAATGCNGATTACGATGTNGCTCGAGAAATCTTNCAACTACTTCTTGATCGCTATCCAGAAGCAGACTTCTCAAAATTTGTCGCACTGCGGTTAGGTGATTTTCTTAGGGATGAGGGTAAGGAAGATGAAGCGATTGCTGCTTACAGCAATGCTATTAGAAGCTATTCATTGGAGATAGCTCTGATGGGCAAGCTTCGCATTGCCAACATCCAGGCGGAGCGACCCTACTCTGATGAATATCGCCAAGCACTGAGAACCTATGATGAAATCATTACGCTTTATCCGGATTCTCCACANGTTGAAGAAGCAAAATTGCGCAAGGGGCTGACTCTNACACTCTACGGAGCGTACCGGGAAGCNATTGCTGCGCTGGAGGGCTTCATGGAGGAATACCCTCAGAGTGTCTATGTGCGCCGCAANATCATACAGGAGAATATCGATGAGAACTTGAAGGGGTTAGTCGATCGTGCTTACCAACGTCAGGATGATCTGGGTGTAGTAACGATCTATCGGGATTACCAGGCCAAGTACCTACTCAATTTCCGATTTGATACGACACTATTCCAGATCGCCCATGCGCATCANAAATTAGGTTTCTATAATGAAGCAATGGACCTCTATCGGTTTCTGGAAAGTCGTGTGGGGGGACCTATGTTGGAATTGTTGCAATTACAGGCTGCTGAGACTTTGATTCAAGCAGATGACTTCCAGCAGGCCCGTGATCAGCTAGCCCGTTTCCTTCAACAATACCCAGATAGTGTTTATGATGCAGACGTTCGCAAGAAGCTGGCTGATGTCTACAAGCAAGCCCANGAATTTGAGAGTGCAGCTATCGTTTACGAGCAAACGATTGAGAAGTATGAACAGGATACGGATNTGCTTCAGGCTGAAGTAGTCCCAGAACTCTATTATGAACTGGGTTTAATGTATGAAGAGATAGGGCGCTATACTGAGGCTGCGGAGGCTTTCCAGAAATCCATAGCTACATACAATCATCCGCTAATTGAACCGGATGTTCCGAATTATGTTGTGCAAAGCCATTTTCGTGCGGCTGAGATGCTGTATAAAGTCCGNAATGATGAACGANCTCTGTCTCAATACGAGCAGGCGATTGTGACTTATGCCAATTGGCCAGATGAGCGGGTGCAGGAGCAAATCAATTGGGCTCGCTATCAAACCGGTGTGCTGCATAAGGATATGGGACAACTCCAACAAGCCTTGGANATCTTTGGTGATTTGATGGAAAAAACTCCTGCCACCCCTGCTTTATGGCAACAGTTGTCCAGTGAACAACACCAGGCATTGGGCCGCCAGCTGGCTTACGAAAACTACCTNAATGACTAAAATTTCCTTGAAACTCAAACATAGAGACTTTATNGTAAAANGCTTACTTTNTGGGGTGTAGCCAAGTGGTAAGGCAGCGGGTTTTGATCCCGCCATGCGCAGGTTCGATCCCTGCCACCCCAACCATCCTTCCATTTCATTGCGCAATTCCAAATCGCTAGCATTAAGGAAGCCCAAAACGGTTCACCTGCCAGATTTCTAACAGACAAATCCTGTAACCCTTACTCTAAGGTGCGAATCGCCCAAACACTCCAATCCNNTCAANCCAACGGATTTGTTCTCTGAAGTCATCGATCGTCTGTCCAGCTGACNAGCATCAGAAAAGCGAAGGTCGTTGATCTAAAATCTTCACGTTTTTCTGATTTACATGCCATCCTCAGTTTCTCCAATACAATCCNTAGATAAATTGTTCCGACCCAACGGNAGAGTGTTTTANGGGTGGTGGATTGTTGTCATCGCGGCACTGATTCAGTTTATTGGTGGGGTTTTATGGATGCAAAGTTACGGGCTTTACACGGTCGTTCTGCATGATGAATTTAGCTGGAGCATGACGGTCCTTTCGGGGGCTTTTGCTCTGACTCGTGTGGAAAGTGGTTTACTTGGCCCCCTACAGGGCTGGTTGGTCGATCGTTATGGTCCAAGAATCATCCTGACAGTCGGGCTTGCCATGTTCGGCATTGGCTTCTTTTTGCTTTCGCAAACCGACTCGCTACTTTCCTACTACCTCATTGTGTTTGTTATCTCGGTTGGGGTCAGTCTAGGTGGATTCCACACGTTGATGGTTTCGATCGTCAACTGGTTTCAAAAACATAGAACAAAAGCTGTNGCCTGGTCCCAGATGGGATACTCTGTGGGNGGACTCTGCGTTCCTGTTGTGGCCTGGGGAATGGAGTGGGATGATTGGCGAACGGTGGCTATGATTTCGGGAGGAATGATTGTTCTATTAGGAATACCTGCGGTACAGTGGATTCGACACCGACCCGAAGAAAAAGGAGAGCAGGTTGATGGGATTGTCCAAAANGAAGAAGAGCAGACCAAATTCAGGGATGCNGGGTCTTCTTTCACTTGGCGAGATGCAGTCAGAACTCCTGCCTTCTGGTTGATCTCAGNTGGTCATGGCATAGCGCTCCTCTCAGTTTCATCTGTGATAGTCCATATGGTTCCTTACCTGACGAAGGGAGTGGGTTTGGGCTTAACGGAAGCAAGCCTGATCTTCTCACTAGTGAGCATTTTTCAATTGATCGGCTTGGGGATCGGTGGGGTCTTGGGTGATATTTTCAACAAGCGGTTGATTGCAATGGCCTGTATGCTATTCCACGGGTCTGGAATGCTGATTCTCGCTTATTTTGAAGCTTTCCCGATGTTGATTCTAGCCTGTGTACTCCACGGATTGGCTTGGGGAACTCGGGGACCCTTGATGGTTGCTATCAGGGCNGACTATTTTGGGNCCCGTTCCTTCGGAATAATCATGGGGATTTCCTCACTGATCGTGATGCTGGGTATGATGGGGGGACCAATGATTTGTGGNGTGATCGTCGATACTTATGGCAGTTACGAAATGGCGTTTGAACTAGTGGCTTTCCTCTCTTTAGCAGGAGCGCTGAGCTTCTTCTTTGCGAAAAAGCCCCAGAATTTGAATGCTGCTTAGCGGAATCNCATAGATTTCTTGATTGATTACTCAAAATGAAGCCTAACGACCATTCTTCTCGCGCCACTTTACAAACGCCTCCTGATTCTCCTCTTTTGTAGCGGGATAAAGTCCAATGATGGANGCTCCTTCTTGAACTCTCTCCACGACAAAATCTTCAAATGCAGTCATTTCAATNGCTTCCTCAGCGATCTCTTCTGTTAAGTGGGCTGGAATGACAATCACACAGTCGTCATCACCAACTATGATATCTCNNGGAAAGACAGCTGTGTCTCCACAACCGATTGGTACGTTCAAATCGAGAGCCTGATGTAACGTTAGATTGGTTGGGGAACTAGGCCGCTGNTGATAAGCAGGAATCTCAAGTTCGGCGATTTTCATAGCATCACGAAACCCCCCATCAGTTACCNCTCCTGCCACTCCTCTTTGCTGAAGTCGAGTAATGAGAATATCCCCAGCGCTTGCAGCCCTGGGATCTTTACGACTGTCAAAAANGATTACAGAGCCAGNAGGGCAAGTTTCAATGGCAACTCGCTGGGGATGATCGGACTTACGAAACTCAGTCAATTGGTTCAAATCTTCCCGGGCAGGAATATAACGAAGAGTGAATGCTGGCCCCACCATGTTCCGCCCTTTGGGTGAAACTGGATGGACTGCCTGAATAGTTTGATTACGGAGACCTCTTTTGAATAGAGCGGTAGCGAGAGTTGCNACTGAAACCCCCAACAACTTGTTCCGAGTAGTTTCTTTAAATACGGATGCACCCACGATTTCCTGACAATTTAATGTTTATTCTGAACAATGTATTGGCAATTTTGCGGGATGTTCTGATCTGTTGAGCTCAATTAGATTCAAGAGGTGAAAGCATCCCAAATTTTAGCTGATCGTTGGGCAATAGGTTCAATATCCTCCTCCAGAAGATATCCTTCTTCCNCCAATGCCTNTCCAGCTTCTCGGANCCTCTGCAAATAGTCTTCAAGTGATTGATAGCGCTCCTCGATAGACAACCTNGGATCACCAGTAAAATCACGTAGTCTTCTTGTTGCTGGNAAAGGAATAGTTGAACCAGCAAGACCCCCAGTGACCCCATGAAATAAACCAGGATTGCCACGTTCAGGGTGACGAAGATTCCAACCTGTATAGGTCGCCAGTGGAACAGCCAGTTCGGGTAATCGAATTCCAGCAATCTCATTTAGGTCTTCGTTCAAATTAGACACAAAAGCTTGAAATTGTGCTCCTTGTACAGCNGGCAAAGTTACAGTGCGGCCCTGCTCTAATTCGGNTCCATAGTCTAATCGCTGTGCTCGAGCAAGCCGCTCAGGTGGATTCAATCCAGGGAGTTTTGCAAAGCTAGGCATCACATCTTTGGACTCCTGAGCTGAACCATCTTCTAGTCNAGGATGCCGACTGGGAGGAGGAGATGTGCNTTCGGCAACCCAGTTGTCTAAGTTCTGGAGAACGGAGCGAAGCAATGAGCTATAGTCCATACAACTGAAGAGTTGTTGCCCACGCCATCCATCAGATTCACGAACCTCTTCCAAGGGAAAGAACCCAACTCCGTGTTGAGTCCCAGAAAAATGGTACCGACGCACATATTCTGAGTCTTCAGGCAAATCTGTTTTATTTTCCAAGTCGGTGTGAATCAGGGCAGCATCTCCACGCCAATACTCTGCTGACGTATTTGTGAAAATGATCTTTGGTAGGTGGCTCTTTTGGTGAGTGCTATCTAGAAGAGAACCGCCCTTTCCTGTGAGGGGATCAATCTGAAGACTGTCTGAACAAGGAAANAGCCCTGGCAAGACATAACAAATATCCTTCGAAGGTTGTCCAAAACGCAGATTGAACTCACCCTTCATACCTCCNGCTACGTGGGGNATCAAACCATCCAAAGCTTGTCGCCCAGCTTCATCAGTGTTGATGCCAGTATAGAGATAGGTTCGAAGGAAGCGACCGCTTTGAGACTGTCCAAAAGCATGTGCTCGGTTCAAGGCTCCGGCACAGGGATTTCCTTCCGAGGTTGAACCATATTTCAGGAAAGACACCATGTCTCGCATCGCAGCAAAGCCCAATCCGAGGATTCGACTTCCTCTTGTTGTATAGACCAGCTCATAAATCCGTCCNGGTTGAAATCCTGATTCCATGAAAACATGGTATGGNTCAGGTTCCTGCTCNAATGTTCCTCGNCGTGCAAATNCCCACTGATCACGTGGAATCGGTTGTCCAGTATCATTGGGATGATCCTTCACAAACATCTGGGCTTCTGCTTCATCAGGATCTGCGGGTGGATGGGGAAGGTGATCCTTGTGAGAGAGCATTTGCCANTGGCTTGCCTGAGCCTCTTGCTCCTGAAACCAACAGAGGATTTTTCCTTCGAGAGGCTGACCTNGNTCATCCAGTGCTTCTGGAACTCTCATCCCAATCAAGCCAGGTGTGGGAGGAACGTCTGCTTGCCATCCTCCAAAAACCACGGTGTAGCCCTTTCGCAACAGGAAGCCATTGCCAGGCTCCACTGGCATCATTGGATCTTGAGATCTTGGGACGCTGTTGAAGGTCAAGACCGTCTTGGTTCCTCGATTGACCACATCATAGAGAATTGCGCCATTACCACGTGATGGATTAGTTGGATACAACATCACGAAGTCCGATTCAAATGCAACCTGCCCACGTTTGTTGGTCGGAGCTAACTCTAAATCGACAATCGCTGCATTGGCAGTTTGNAGAGGGTCTACTTCATAATGAGCAATTCCATGCAGCAACTNGTAGCTGCCGACATCTCCNAATTCTATTCCGGAGGCAAAGCGCTCCTGATGAGTGATTTCTAAACGAACCAAGGGCATCGAGTCCTCTATGAAAAGCGTTTCGGAACTTTTAAAAATTTCTACAAGCCTTCGATCAAGAATAGCTGTCGATCAACCCCACCTT
This sequence comes from Deltaproteobacteria bacterium, assembly GCA_002684675.1. Taxonomy (GTDB): domain Bacteria; phylum SAR324; class SAR324; order SAR324; family NAC60-12; genus JCVI-SCAAA005. The sequence continues at coordinate 10,220 of NYVT01000065.1, read as the reverse complement.
CGAGTTTAGCCAAAGCACCCTTGTACTCCTCACTTTCGTAGGCTTTCTTGGCAGCTTCCATACTATCAAACTCCATCACGACGGTGCGCAAGGGCTTGTTTCCTTCTTTGCTGACAATTTCAGATCCTCTAGCAAGCGGAGTGGCTCCATGAGCTTGAAGTGCTGGTAGGGCATCAGNTGCATAAGCCNTCAGTTTCTCTGGATCGTGAATTTCGCTGTAGATTGAAATCAAATATGCTTTGGCCATCAGTATTTTCTCAACAAAAGTTTATCAATGCCTGACAGAAGTATCCTTCAGCAGGTGTGGAAATTGTTCGTTTGACGAATCATCGAAATTTGAGTTTTTGCTTAGCATTGTGCAGCAGNTCGGCACATCACGTCTAACTTGGCTGCGGCCAGTTCTTCAGAGAGNAATCCANGCCCAAAGTCCGGAGCAATCACCAGCCGGTCACGGTCAATATGTTCAAGGGCTACTTNGATTNGCCCTGTCACTTCTTCCATACTTTCCAGTCGACTTCTGGCAATGGCAATGGTACCGAAGATGATCGTCTTCTTTTCAAATAATTTCAGTAGTTTTAGGTTATTTGCACAGTGGGCATCTTCAATGGAGATTTGATCAAAGTTGGGTTGGTCCATTTCACGGGCAAGTTGGTGATAACTGTCGGGATCAGCTTTCTTGTAATCCTCTTCGTCCAGAAAATTTGGATAACTACAGCAGATATGAACAATTTTGCAAACTTCCTTAGGGACTCCATGAAAGCAGTGCTGGAGCATTTCAAAGCCAAAAGATTTAGCGTCGGCGACCTGCCGAGCAAAGAGGGGTTCATCGACTTGGACATATTTACAACCAGCTTTGACCAACTCAAGAATCTCGAAATTTACAGTTTTTGGCTAGATCTTCCGCCAGGCGTTTTCGATCTTGATAGAAGCAATCNGCGTTGGTGTCCNTGATGGNTAANGGGCTGAGAATCGNGANCTTGATCGGCCGACTGGAAACAGACTGAGCAGCCTGAAAATCCCGAACCGAGTAAGCCGAGCCTACATGCTGAATCTGACTTCGAATTGCTGGAAGATCGGTTTCATAGGCCCCATCCCGCAAAACACGATGTTCCAATTGCTGGAAATCAAACCCGTTCAGGTGGCGGCAGTGATAATGAATGTAATTTTCCCTGCGTACTTCTCCGTCGGTCGGGATGTCCACTCCCGCTTTGATTTGTAGAGAAATTATCCGTTCGGCAGCCCGAATGTATAAGGCTTCATCATCAGTGTTTGTTTCACTGTAATTCGTAAAGTTCGTTGTTGTTTTGGGAGAGTTCATACTGCCTTCATGTCGCGCTGCATCGAACCAGTCCCTAATTGGCAAAACATCAGGCTTTGGGAAAGAGCCAATTGTAGTGGTTTGCAGTTTGGATCTGGCCATAAATGAACTCCTTAAATCTAGTGAATTTTTGGCAAGACTACACCGAGGTCTCCNGTAGGATCAAGCATTCTTCAAAGGAATTTCATGCTCACCCTTTATGATTNCAAATCNTCTGGCAACGGTTACAAAGTTCGGTTGCTGCTTCACCAGCTGCGACAGCCTTTCATCTATTTGGAGACCAACATCCTGAAAGGGGAGAGCCGAACTCCGCAATTTCTGGAGATGAATCCAAACGGAAAGGTCCCAACTTTAGCTTTGGGAGACGGTCGCTATCTTGCTGAATCCAATGCAATTTTGTTGTATCTGGCGGAGGGGACAGGATTTNTACCAAGCGATCCTTGGCAACGCAGCAAAGTGCACGAGTGGTTATTCTTTGAGCAATATAGCCATGAGCCAAACATTGCAACCCCCCGATTCTGGAAGAACTATCTGCGGGTGGGAGAGTATGATGAGNGTGAGTTGAAGCGGCGTCAACAGGCGGGGAGAGATGCGCTCGGCGTGATGGAACGACATCTCCGAGAAAACGAGTTTTTTAGCAGGCAATATGGAGTCGCGGACATCGCCCTTTATGCCTATACCCACANAGCNCATGAAGGCGGGCAGANCCTTAGTGATTTTCCTGCGNTTGAAACCTGGTTAGCACGGGTGCGTGCTCAACCAGGGCATGTGACGATGGAGGTTGTTTAGTGAAATAGGTGAGCANTTAATCNGCAGGCTTCTCCGTCACATGTANCAANTCGTAAAACTTCAAAGGTTGCTCATCTTGGATGGACAACCCANGCCGGTCGGATTNAATGGGGGCGTANTAAGCGGCAGTTTCANGAGAGTCTGAGAAGGAAACGTCCACAAAGGGNGCTTTTGAGCGAGTGAAAATCTGCACAGCCTCATCGGTTTAAAACCAGAAAGATGGCGAATCAAAAGTCCCTGNGGCAATTNCTGTCCAGCNAGGTCGCATCTCGATACTCCAAAAGACCGTCGTTCCANAGTTTGGACAGAAGCGATTGTGAAATTGCCNCTTTGCGTTGTTGAAGAAGGAATAGTCCTTCAACTCACCAGAGGTGATTTGAATCTGAGAATCCTCAAAGTAGACATTCATGCTTAAAGCAGAGCNNGTTCGGGTCTGACAGTATCAGCAATGANAAACAGCTACGNGTATAGGGTTGCCGTGAGTCTCGTAACGCACAGCNCCNCAGCTNCAGCCANCGCTATGANGTTCTTTTTCACTCATGTTTCACTCCATTTTGAACTNTAGGAATNTTGTTGATCAATGGGTTCAGGNTCCAAATCCTCAGAGGATAGATTNTGCAGTCGTTGATCATTTCACGTTCGCACCAATTTCTATTTGCTATTCCTCTGGCTCTGATTGTTNAATCAANCAGATTTTAGACAGCATAATGGAGCGAACTGCAAATCCTCAATGTTGAGAAAATNGAATTCGATTTTGAGAATTGAGAGAGATTGGCTGGTAAAGAATTTGAATNNGNTTTTGCTCAATCTGAAGATTTTGATGCGAGGAAACGCATCAGTNGTATTGAAAAACGACCATGGAGGCCGTATGAAAATGACTCTTCTTGTTTTTGCTCTGTTGTTCGTCGGTTCACTTGCTGGATGCAGCGGCAAGCATGTCTGNAAAGATCGGATCACCAACAACACCGCAGTTTACTTCTTTGGAATGTGCTCCGGAGCCTGATTTTCACTGGAAATGAGGGTGGCTGGTCAGCACTTCGCTAGTCGCTGCCAGCCCTTATTCAACTGAGCGCNNCTCCTNCCTNTTTNTATAAATTCATTCNATAATGAGCCAAAGCTTCNGTTGCACTGAAGTTNTGAGCCCGCTATACCTTNNCTTTCTGTNACAATTTTCAAAAAANTATTCATTACCTCCTGTNCNCAATCCTTCAGGAGAAAATCATACCCATTGCTCTGGGAGATCCTATGCGTGTTGGCATTTTGTGTCTGATGCAGGAGTCCAATACCTTTCTGAACCAACCAACTGAGTTTCATCACTTTGAAGATGATCTGCTGCTGACAGGNGAGTCAATCCGTGAGCAGATGGGAAACACACACCATGAAGTAGCAGGATTTCTGGAAGGCTTGGAATTGGCTGGGGTAGAAGCAGTCCCTCTATTTGCTGCCAGAGCNATTCCGTACGGGANAATTCAAAAGGAGGCTTTCAATCGGTTGCTAAAAATAATGATTAAACAAGTTGAAGCCACCGGGCCTCTCGATGGCTTNCTCGTCGCACCTCATGGAGCAACTGTNAGTGAGCTTCACCNGGATGCCGATGGCTTTTGGCTGAATGAGCTNAGGCAAACNGTAGGAGGATCGGTTCCCATCATAGGCACCCTTGATCTACATGCCAACTTATCTCCCATGATGGTTTCTTCGACTAATGCCCTGATTGCCTATCGAACGAATCCACACTTGGATCAACGCGCTCGTGGAGTTGAGGCAGCTGAGTTAATATTGAAGACTCTAAAAGGGGAAGCGAAGCCCGTTCAGCACGCAGCGTTTCTGCCATTTGTGATGAATATTGAAAAACAATGTACAGAGTTATCACCATGTCAGGAACTGTATGCCCTTGTTGACCAACTGAGACAAACAAAAGGGCTGCTTTCCTTGAGTATTTTGCAGGGATATCCCTATGCAGATGTTAATGAAATGGGTACNTCTCTATTGGCAGTTGCCGATGAATCGGCTGAAGTCGCTAATCAAGTTTTAGGAGACTTGTCGGAATATCTCTGGAAACGTCGTACTGATTTTGAGGGTACTGGAGTGTCCCTTGAAGATNNGATGCAGCTAATCAAGAAAGATGGCGCATGTACCTGTCTACTCGATATGGGTGACAACATTGGTGGTGGGTCTTCCGCTGATGGGACCTTGATTGCCTCGGAACTGCTNAAGCACCAGATTNCTAAATCATTTGTCTGTCTTTATGATCCAGAGGCTGTTGAAAAGGCAGTGGCAGTTGGTTCAGGTNGAAAATTGNCCTTGGCAATGGGTGGAAAGACCGATCAACTTCATGGGACTCCCTTGGTAGCAGAAGTAGAAGTCATTGGTTTTTTTGAAGGAAAATTTGAAGAGAAACAAGCTCGACANGGAGGCTTCACTCACTTTGACCAAGGANTGAGCGTTGTGGTTCGTACCGAAGGATTGACGATTCTGCTTACCAGCAAGCGGATGGCACCTTATAGCCTGGAACAACTACGTAGTTGTGGATTAGAACCAGCTGAATTCAGTGTCTTGATTGCCAAGGGAGTGAACTCACCGATTGCAGCGTATGAAGAAGTTTGTACACGATTTATTAGGGTAGATACTCAAGGAGTGACCGCTTCTAACCTGAATCACTTTGACTATCATCATCGACGGAAACCAATGTTNCCTTTTGAAAGAGATTTTGAGTGGCATTTTTCTTCAAACTAACTGAGTNAAATTGTCTCTCTACTCAAAATTTATTCAATTNCAAAATCTNCATCTTATCTAGGTGATAGCCCATCAATCTCAATAAAGAAAAATCGGNGAAGAAACTCCNCAGTGTCCATTCTTGAGTCGAACNNTTGNGTAAGCCCATTGGTATTNACATTTTTCAAAACATTTTGAATCCAACTGAAACGCTACCTTTCTTGAATATTGGGAGGGTAGGCTTAAGCCAATTCGGTAGGCTGGAGAATCGATAGGACCCAAGTTCCCTGAAATACTTCCCTTGGTGAGAGCATGTATTGGTAAATTGATAGATTCTTGATTCATTTGGACTCTTAGCTTTGCTGTAGTTTTATACGTGATCCGTAAAGCCAGCNCTTGAGTTGAAGAAGTGGAGTTTGTTGTATTGCCCCAAGTGCCACAATGAAAATGAACAGAGCTTTCACTGAGCTGGTTCCAACTCGCATGTTGAATTGGAACTTCAGTTGTTCGTCTGTCCAGGGGANAAACTACTTCAAAACCTCTGAAGCGAGGGATGACTTCCAAAATCGTGGCTCCATCCAGNTCAAGACTTANGTCCCAGTTTGCTGCCTTACCTTTTTCGCCCCATCCTAGTTCAATCCAGACAATTGCTTCCTCCNCCNCCTCGAATTCCTCCGCNATTTTGCNCTCTGAAAACAAAGGCATGTGCCAACAATGCCGTTGTTCTGGAGTAAGCAATTCAATGTAATCAATTGGGCTGGTAGACTGGACTTCAATATTTCCTGGTTCACCAAGATCATGACAAATCGATCCTTGCAGCTGATTTCCAACAGCAAACTTGAGTTGCATTAGATCCCCCGTCATTGCCCAAGTGCGCTTNGCATTTAAGGCTTCCCAGANATCTTCACGCCGATCACTGCTGGCCCAAANGCCTGTTACACCATGGCCGTAGNTGCCAGGATGGGCGCTATGGTGATCTGTGTTGGCAATCACACCAAATTGATGGCCAAGCCCTAACCCGTAGCGCATGGNTCCCTGGTGTTGCTNAGGCCCCATAGAATGTAAAAAAGGCCGGTCAGAGAGATNCTCTTCGGCAAAACCATGCNCTGAGGCAATCTCTACTAAAGGAGTCAGTGGATTTTCAAAACTATTCCAATTAANCCCCCTTGCCCCTTGGCGGTATCCGATGTGGTGTGGGAAGATTAAATAGCCCTCCTCAAGGTTCTCTTTGAAAATTCTTTGTCGAAGTTCTTGAGGCGAGTCTGCCAAAATCATTCTGGTAGATGGCTTCAATCCAACAATGGTGTAGTCACCATGCTCATTCGAATGAATCTCGTAGCCTGGAAATAAAACTATCTGATGCGCCGTTTCCGCTTTAGATATCCTCTCAAGATAGTTGTCCCAGTTTTTATGTAGCTTGGCGAAACCACGTTGATGGAATTGAACGATATGCTGGATGCTTGGGTCATGCTCATCCATGTCAGGCCATGAGGCNTGACCGGTAATGGAGGCAAAATCCAAGCGTAGAGCTGCGTTTTTGATGGCATCGTCCAAGCTCCCGTGAGCGTAGGAAATATTACAGTGATTATGGATGTCACCATAGAGNGCTTGGTAATCAAAACCAGTTGTATTTTTCATCAGATAATTTTTTTAGCTGTTGCATGAGGTTAAATTTTATTCTNCAAGCCAANACAGCCATCCAACCAGTTACCAATAGCAACCCGCCCAATTCCCTGCNTAATTNGACAGCTTCGTTCTTCATGGCNATTACATTCCAGAATGAGCCCCAGTNGAATTGCTCCTCGCTCATCCNGAGANCCATTCCCACAAANAAGCTACTTAGCAAGACNATCATCNCCCAAATTAGCGGGATNGATGGTGGTAGTGGGCGNATCAGTGAGCAGAGGGTAATGATTGCGGTGACGGAGTAACAAAGTATCCAACGCAAGGGGTCAGGATCGTTCCATTGAACGATAGCACTCAAGATCAGGAGGCCTGTNATCAGGATAGNGGTTACTNTCCAGATAAGTGATCTTTCAACCAAGAATGCCTTTCCTGCTGTAATTCACTTCTTGAATGAGTCTTGGCCTATCAACCTTTGACGGCTCCACCCGTNAGGGAACTGCCGATAGAACGGTAAAAGAGCAAGCCNACAACTAAGGGAGGTAAAAGGGACAAGATGATGACAGCTGAAGCCACTCCCCATTTGACTCCACCNCCGCTGGCCGAGAAAAAGAAGGAAGCTCCTACTGTAATTGGCGTGGCTGATTTGGTTGTCAACATCAGCCCGAAGAGAAATTCGTTCCAGGCGTAAACAAATCCGAGCACGGAGGATGATGCGATAGCGGCTACAGAAAGTGGCAGAATGATCCGTAGAATGATCGAAAGAGTGGAAGCCCCATCAACACNAGCTGCATCATCCAATTCTTCTGGAATATTCCTCAGGGTTGAAGACAGCAGGGCCAACGTCAGCGGCAAATTGATGATGCACATGATTAGCGCCAGCCCAAACAGNGTATCCAGCAACCCAACGGCCTGAAACATCATGTACAGTGGAATGGCAAAAATGATCAGCGGTAGAGCTCTTAAGTTTAGCACAAAGGGTAGCAGCCAGTTTCGACCANAGCCGGTTCTTACGATGACATAGGCTGCGGGAAAGGCCAGCAAGAGCGCAAAGAAAGCGCCCAATGCTGAAATGACCAACGAGTTCCAGAGGAAATGGAGGATATCGAAGCGGTCAGCCATTTCGAAAATCTTCACGTAGTTCGCGAAGGTAGGGGATTGAATCAGAATGGAGGGNTTGGAGACGATTTCTCCCTCTGACTTGAGAGAAGTCAGCAGCGTCGAAATCAATGGGAAGTTAAACAGCAATGCAGCCAGACCAAAGACCAGCCAGCGGAAGAACATGCTCATNTGGTCTCCATTCGACGACTGAATCGCTCCAGCAAAGCAATCANTAACAAGGNTGNGAGGAACAGCAGAACGGAGGCTGCNACGGCTTGCCCGATATTTCCACCTCGAAAAAAGGCCTTGTAGATGTAGATGCTCAACGAAGTACTNGTCCCACCGGCTCCGCTGCCNACCAAAACATAGATGTTGTCAAAAACTCGGAAGGAGTCAATAAAACGGATGAAGAAAGTCAACAAAATGACAGGCATCATGTTAGGCAACTCCACCAACAACAACAATTGTGCAGAGTTGGCTCCATCCATCCGAGCNGCTTCTCGAAGGTGGGTGGGAATTGCTCGATAAGCTGTGTAGAGAATTAACAGTGCGAAGGGGGTCCATTGGAGAATTTCAATGGTGACCAGTGTCAGAAACGCATTTTCGGTTCCGAGAAAGGCAGGACTATCCCCCACCCACTCCCAGAGGTAGTAGGGGATCACTCCCACAAACTCATGCAGGATCAGTCGATACATCAACCCGATGAGAGCAGGGGCCACCATCATTGGCGCCATTAGCACTGCTATTAGCCAAGGATGACGAGCCAACAGGGGTTCCAGGTAGATTGCCAGGAACAAAGCTAGGATCAGCTGTACCAGCGAAGCAGTGAGTCCGAATTTTAGGGAGAATGCGAGGGCATCCCAGTAGGTAGGGTCCTGCAAGGTTTTTAAATAGTTTTCAAAACCCTGAAGACGGGGAGAGAAGAGGTTTTCAAAAGTGACCTCCGAAACACTGTAAATCAAGTCCAACAGCAGTGGAAACCCGAGCATCACCAAAAGAAAAAAGGTGATCGGGGCTGTCAGCCAGAACTTCTCCTTACTGCTCACCTGCATGCTGAACTTGAATTTTGGGGTAAGAAAACGCCTGAAAGCTTACTTTAGAAGCTCAGCCATTCCCTTGCTGGTGGCCTGAAGTGCCTCGTCCAAGGACTTGGTTCCAGACCAGTATCCAGTGAACTGCTCAGCTTGCAGGGTGTAGATCTGCAAGGCAGAGGCAGAGGTTCCACCATTCATCACAAAGCCATAGCTTCCAGCGAAGTCACCTAACTTGATCAGGTCTGGTCGATCACCAGAAATCTTGTCGGTGATGGATTTTGCCATAGCTGGAGAACCTCCACCTAAGGCATAGGTTTCAATGGCATCCGCACCGGAGAGCCAATTCAAGAACTTGATCGCTGCATCCTTGTTCTTGGAGTTCTTGTTTAAACCCAAGCCCAGACCATGGATGTGCGTGACACGTCCAGCTGGACCAGCAGGAGGAGCGACTGTGCCGATTTTTCCAGCCACTGCAGGATTTTCTTCGGGGTTGTTCAAGCTACCGAAAGCAGCGTTCCATTGCAGCATCGTAGCGGCTTGCCCCGAACCGAAGGCTGCATTGGCTTCAGCGTACTCATAGGAGGTTGAATCTTTCGGAGAAGCACCCGCATCATAAAGTGTTTTGTACAGCTGTAGTCCTTGCCGAAATGCCCATGAATCTACCATGACATTTCCGTTGGCATCAAGCCACTCACCTCCGTGAGACCGTGCGGTCGAATGCCAGATCATCATGTTGAAAAGCAAGTTCTTCATCTGCAGAACAGTTCCATAGCGTGTTGGGCTTGCTGAGTTGACACTCTTTGTGAAAAACAATGCTGTTGCCGCGTAGTCTTCCCAATTCCAGGTGTCAGGATTCTTGGGTGATAGCGTTTTGCCCAAATACTTTTGAGAAATTTCTCCATAGATTTTCTGCCAGCCTGCATCACTCAGTAACTTATCAATCAAATCATCGCGATAGTACATGAAGTGAAGGCTGAGATCGGTAGGAACTCCGAATTGCTCTCCCTCGAACTGCATAGTCTTCAAGACTTTTTCCCCGAAGACATCTGTTGCTGCTGAAGGCAAACTCAGTGGTTGCATGTAGGGGGCATAGCGACCGACTGCGTAGGTAGCGGTCAAGTTGATGTCAAACTCAGTGGTGCCAGCTGCCAAGTCAGCCTGAAGTTTGTCCCAGAAACCATCGCGGTTGAAGAAGATCAAGCTGACGGTCCCATTGCTTTTACCTGGGCCTGCGTTGTAAACCTCTACCGCTTTGCGTAAAGCAGTTTCTTCAGGACCACCCGGCCAACCCAAGACGGTGACTTGTGCCCACAAGGATTTCACTGCGAATAGACTGACCAACAACACCAGTCCGAGTTTAGTGAACATCTTTTTCATCTGAACCTTAAAATGAGTGTAATCAAACAGAAACACGAGGATGCTTCTGTGGTGAGCGAAGTAGAGGAATCATCTGCTGAAAAATACTCCACTTGAGATAGATCTGATACCGGAGTAACAGTTAAGGCGAAACTTTTAACCGAAAGTGATCAAGAGCGCAAAAAGAAATTCTAAAATCAATGAATGTTTTCTTCTTTCTTACGAAAAAAAATCATATTGAAAGCTCTAAATCACAGTTAGTATACTCACTTTGTTAATTTTTTCAT
>NYVT01000064.1:0-20879 GCA_002684675.1 Deltaproteobacteria bacterium | reverse complement strand
CCTCCTGTTTCTTTTCCTCCTGTTTCTTTTCCTCCTGTTTCTTTTCCTCCTGTTTCTTTTCCTCCTGTTTCTTTTCCTCCTGTTTTAGAGCCGCTTTTCTTGATCTGAATTTTGTCTCACCAGGTAATTTAATGGGGCCACTATCTTGTACCTCTGCACTCTCACCAGCTCCAATTTCAATTTTTATTTCTGATCCAGGAATTTCGATGTCTGCGCTTCCTGAATTCAATTCAAACTGAACACCAGTTTCTGTCTTGATTGCTTCTCCATCAGTACCCCTTATACCCAGAACTGCAGTAACTGTTCGGATATTGAAAGAACGCTTGCGTCCATTGATCAATGGACGGTTAGGGTTAACATCGAATGCTATGTTACCTATCAGCAATCGTGTATTGCTTTCTTCTTTATTAGCTTCCTCAATTCTAAAAATTGTTTGGTCTCTAACGGTAACTACTTCATCACCAGAGCTTAGGATCACACGGGCTGCTGAATTTCTAGCAGCATGGACCTGATCACCCACGCTGAGTAGAACGGTTGTACCAGGTACATTGTAGATGCGAACCTTGGAGTCATTGCTGACTTTGGCCAAACCACGATCCAGGATCAATTGGCCTCGCTGCTGAGCTTCTACTGGCGAAGCCAAGGCGATCAGTAGCAGTAAGATAGCAGTAATCCAGATAGCCTTGTGTGGCCGGAGTGAAACAAACATGGAGCCTTATTTGTAGATGAAGGTGAACTGGAGTGCTGTTTGGTACTTCCAGTAGTCCTTACCAGTTAGGTTGGATGTCTTGGTTTCCAGTTTGCGCGAGAAATTGATGATCATCCAAGGAGCATAGGGGTAAGTTACCCCAACAGTTGTGATGTTCTTACGATCTCTTTCACGCACACCGTCAATGTTGGCAAGTCTCTTCTCACTCTCTGATACATCGTATTTCACTTTGAAGCTGACTGGTTTGACCGGAATGGTGACATCTGCAGAAAATTTCAGATCAGCTTTGTCTTTCTTGTCGTTATTTAGATCCGTTAGGGTGTAGCTAAGCTTAGTGCCGTATTTCCAATCAGCTAGTGTAAACTTATTGCTCACTTCCAACTTGTCAGCAGTTCCATCATCAGTCGTTGAACCAATTGCATCTTTCCACTTGTGTTCNAGCTTGCCNTGCCAAGTGANGTCNTTGTCTGTTTTCAGTTTGAACTGTCCAAANAGGAAGGAGTCTGNNGANACTTGACGGAAATCGCTGTTCCAACTGTCNCGACTNCTATCTGGNCTCTCAGGAANATNGCGCAGTCCNAGTGNGTTNGCNCCAAANCCNGNNGTNANNTCACCCAGCCANGTNTANTTNCGTTCCCANTCAANGCTGAGTTGGCGNAGCANAATCTCCTTGTTNCGCTGATCNTCCATCCANTGNNGNTCNGTNGTGATGAGGCCCTTGGNNGCNACGGAGTTACGATAGTTGATGTAGTGNGTNTANCTNGGAACCANGACNANNTTNCTNTTGAGNGTNCGAATTTTNTCCTNNCCATCGGNAGCGCNGGNNGCNTTNGTATCNTCNGTGTGNCCCANNATNGTGATCAGTTGAAAAGGAGGCTTNGGCTTGGGNTTCTTGATTTCCTCTGTCTCTCGAAAAATGATGAGTTCTTTNCTNGCTTGGGTTGCCTCTGTTACCACATCCAAGTCAAAGTAATTCTCACCAATTTCNAATTCATAAGGCAGTGAGTAGGCTGCATCGTAGCTGTCATCTGCCAGTTCCTGGTTGATGCCGTTGATTTGAACGGAGCGCAGGGGACTGAAGGCGCTGATGGTGACTGTGAAGTTGCCACTGACAATTTCTGTCTTATCGGGTGTAGTGCTGATGATTTCAATTTCTGNAGCTTCAGCAGGAGNCAAGTCTGCAATTTCTACTTTTGGTTCACGNACCACTGGAGGAATACCATCGTATTCCATTCTTAGTAAATCAATGGCCAGAGTANAATCAAAGCCTGCTTGCTTGGCTTGAGCGTAAAAGGCATCGGCCAGATCCTGATCTTTATCAGTGCCAATCCCTTGCTCATGAAACTGTGCCAGATAATATTGAGCTTCCACAACGCCTTGCCCTGCAGCAGCGTTCAACCACNGGAATGCTTCTTTGTCCATCTTACTGGAGAAGAGGAAGTCAAAAGCTGTCTTCCCAAAACTGAATCGGCTTTTCTTACGAAACTCTTCCTGCACACCCTTTCGCTGTCGATAGAGAATTCCCAAGCGNAACTGTGCTTCTGAATTTCCTCGTTCTGCAGCCTCNTTGTAGAAGCGAACGGCAGTGGCATCATCCTGCTCTACACCATTACCTTTTTCGTAGGCTTGGGCTTGGCGTAGAGCTNCCTCCGCTTCACGGAGTTGTTGCNCCTGAAATTCTGTTTCCAATTGCTCCAAAACTTCAGNGGTTTCCGAGTCAGTTTCTGAAGGAGTAGCCGCCGGAAGAGGTTGGGCCAGCCAGCAAAAAAGAAAGCCCAGCAGCCAGAGCTTATACATGCGATTCCAGTGATTAGTTTCCTTGAGCAGGATTCTAGCGTTGGCGAAAGTAGCGATTCAATTGATCNATCAGGGCACTTCGGATATCCGGTATGGTTAGCGATAAGCCCAGTGCGTCTGTCAGTATCCCAGGAACCAGCAACAGACCACCAGCCAGCCAGAGTAGGAAGGCCTGCCAGAGTTCATCAGTTGGCANATGGCGTTGCTGCAATTCTACTTCCACCAATGTCCAGATTGAGAAATCCTCCTCTCGCATCAGCCAAAGCCCTCCAAATGCTGTGATGCTACTGAGGAGAATAGTACCNAGCAGTCCATTTTCGCGCCCCAGCAGGATCAACAGTAGTCCTTCAATGAGAATCAGCAGGCCCAATAGGGACCAATGTATGCCGCTCATGGGCTCTTGAGAGGAGACTCAGCAGTTTGTTCAGGCTGGGNGATCGGGTTGTCAGCGGGTCGTGGATTGAAGTAGAGATCCAGTCCATGAATAACGCCGAGTAAAGTGCCGATAATCAAGAAACTAATCAAGTAGTTCCGGAGAATCCGTGGCATTTTTATTCAGATGATTTCAATTGTATTCGCAAGTACAAGACGCCAAGGTCCTGATAGGATTCAATTTGGGATGCAGAACNGGGCAGCAAAAATCGGTACTCAAAAGGGCCACGAGAGCGATTCTGTTGCAGACAATTCGCATTTTCAGGTTCAGAGGTGGGATGTTCACCTCGAATCAGTAGCTCTGCATCTTTCAGTTCGACATGTAGTGATTCCTCCATCACTCCTGGCACATCAAGACTCAGGAACAATTCATCATCACGCTGATGTAGGTCATAGATGGCGTTTTCGCTCAACTCAGTTCGGCCTGTTCCATCTATTTTGAATGAANGGCTCCGAAGTTCGCTCAANATTTCTTCNTGTTCTTCCTGTCGTTTGAGCAACTTTTCGAGTTCTGTATCAGACATGCTAGCTAAGGATCNAAGTGGATGTGAAAAAATTATTGCGTANAATAGATAAGTTAGCAAAATGGATTTATAATCGCAAATATACAGACTTCCTTGTATTCGCAACTTTTTGTTTCTAAAATTTTTATGATCGATACCTCAGGTTGGCTTCATTTTCAGCAGCATTTCTTTTCGATCCCAGGCACAGGATTGAGCTTGGATACTTCTCAAATGGGCGTACCTACTTCTTTCTGGGAAGAACAATCCGATCCACTTCAACAATCTTTACGGCACATGAAGGAACTGGAAGCTGGGGTTATTGCCAATGCGGATGAGCAGAGACAGGTCGGTCATTACTGGTTACGTACTCCAGAACTTGCGCCAACCCCCGAACTACGTCAGGCCATTGAACAGACCCTCCAGCAAGTTCAGNATATTGCAACCCAAGTACTGTCTAGAAAATGGACCAACAAGCAGGGTCAGTATTTTCGACATGGGCTCGTGATTGGGATTGGCGGCTCGGCGCTGGGACCTCAATTTATTGACCATGCATTGGCACAGCAGGGACAAGGCTTGAAACTCCANTATCTAGATAATACGGACCCAGATGGCTTTGAGCAGGTCTTTGCAGAGTTGGGAGAAGANCTGCCACAGACACTGTGTCTAGTTATCTCCAAATCTGGTAGTACCCAGGAAACCCGNAATGCGATGCTGGTCACACAGCATGTTTTTCAAGAAGCAGGGTTATCATTTGGGAAGCAGGCAGTGGCCGTCACCAGCACTGGAAGCAAGTTGGATCAACTGGCAATACAAGAAGGCTGGTACGCGCGGCTACCAATGTGGGATTGGGTGGGTGGTCGGACTTCAGTCTTTTCAGCAGTGGGACTCCTACCCGCAGCCTTGCAGGGCATTGACCTGAAAGAGTTGCTGATGGGAGCCCGGCTGATGGACCAGCACGGACGGGAAAAAGAAATCTCCCGCAATCCTGCAGCCCAGTTAGCCTTGAACTGGTGGTACGCAGGCAATGGTCGTGGTGAAAAGGCTATGGTGGTATTGCCTTACAAGGATCGCTTGTCCTTGTTCAGTAATTACCTGCAGCAATTGGTGATGGAGTCCCTTGGAAAAGAGCGTGATCTGGAAGGGCGTGTTGTTCGTCAAGGACTAACTGTTTACGGCAACAAAGGTTCCACAGATCAGCACGCTTATGTTCAACAACTTCGGGAAGGACGAAATGATTTCTTTGCCCAATTTCTGGAAGTGCTGAAAGATCAGGAAGGGTCCGCTGTAGCGGTTGATTCGAATGTTACCTCAGGAGACTATCTATTAGGTTTCCTGCTAGGAACGCGGCAGGCTTTACGAGAGAAACAGCGTCAATCAATGACATTGACCCTGGATTCGATAACACCATGTAGCATTGGGGCCCTGATAGCTCTTTTTGAACGAGCTGTGGGGATTTATGCATATTTGGTGGGCATCAACGCCTATCATCAACCCGGAGTTGAAGCTGGGAAAAAAGCTGCTGGAGCTGTACTACAGTTGCANGGTTGTCTGATAAGTGNGCTGNANGATCANCCAAATCGTTCNTGGACGGTNGATGAACTCTCTCAGCANCTTCAGATGGGAGAACAGCAGGTGANAATCTTCAAGGTGCTGGAACACNTNGCAGNGAATGGACGTGTGGATCGTCATCAGACAGANTCATCCTTCTCCAATCGCTACCAAGCGAAAAGTNTTTAGTTTTTTNAACTGAGATCAACCTTGCTCTTCTGGAAATCAATTCCGNGATTCGAAATCGATTCGTGGATCNATTANNGTGTAGAGCACATCNCTGATCANGTTGACGANNAGGCCGAGCAGAGTGAAAATATAAAGAGTACCAAACATCACTGGATAGTCACGCTGCAGAGTAGCTTCAAAGCCCAGCAGACCCAACCCATCTAGTGAGAAGATCACCTCGATCAGCAGAGATCCTGTGAAGAACATACTGATGAAGGCTGCGGGGAAGCCAGAGATGATGATCAGCATCGCATTACGGAAGACATGGCCATAGAGCACCCGTCGCTCCGGTAGTCCCTTAGCCCGAGCAGTCACTACGTACTGCTTGCCGATTTCATCCAAAAATGAGTTTTTGGTCAGCATCGTCAGTGTGGCGAAACTGCCAATCAGGATGGCAATCAGGGGTAGGGCTAGGTGCCAGAAGTAGTCGAGGACTTTTCCGAACAGGCTCATATCGGCAAAGCTATCAGAAGTCAGTCCACGTAAGGGGAACCAATTCAGATAGTTGCCACCAGCGAAGAAAATGATCAAAATTATGGCGAAGAGAAAAACAGGGATAGCGTTGCCGATGATGATCACCGTAGAGGTCCAGATATCGAAACGGGAGCCATGGCGCACTGCCTTGCTGATGCCCAGTGGAATACAGACAAGGTAGACCAGGAGTGTACTCCAGACTCCAAGTGATGCAGAAACAGGCAGTTTCTCCCAGATCAACCCAAGCACCGTACGATCCCGGTAGAAGCTCTCACCAAAATCGAAAACGGCNTAATTAACCAGCATTTGCAGGTAGCGTTCGTGGGCTGGCTTGTCGAAACCATAGAGNCGNTCGATCTCANGCAAAAGTTCGGGGTCAATGCCCTGGGNGCCTCGGGTACGTCCTGNTTGATCAGAGGTGCTGGTACTNTCCTGCATCTCTGANCTGGTNTTGGTAATCCGGCTTGTCACGTCCATGCCACCGTGTCCCTGCATCCGAGCAATGAACTGATCCACNGGNCCTCCGGGNGCCACCTGGACAATCANGAAGTTGATCGTCATNATGCCAATCAGTGTCGGAATGATNAGGAGCAGTCGNCGCAGGATGTAAGNNGTCATCGCAGTNTTTTCCTCAGAGTTCAAATAGGAACGGAAAAATCCGTNATCTTCANAAAAGAGTTAAAATGAAAAAAGTCATNNGAGTGTTNTGTTNTTTATTGTTNANATTGTGCTTTTTTTTACCGTTTGGAGCAATGGCAGAAATTCGAATTCTTGCTTTGGGAGACTCGCTGACAGAAGGATACGGTGTTGAGCTGGAAGAAGCTTATCCCTATCTGTTGGAACAATTGCTGAAGGAGGAAGACCTTGAAGTGCGAGTGATCAACGGGGGATTCAGCGGAGCGACCAGTGCCAGTGCGGGTACACGTCTCAAGTGGTATTTCAAGATGCGACCCCAGATCATGTTGCTTGCCTTGGGAGCCAACGATGGCCTACGTGGCTTGGACATCGGGAACATGAAGCAAAACCTGGCGAAAGCAATCCAGATGGCCCAGAAGCGCCAGATCAAGGTGGTGATGACCGGTATGCAGATGCCGATCAACTACGGAGAAACCTACATCCAAGCCTACCAAGAAGCTTTTTTTGAATTAGCCCGTGAGTATGAATTGCCTATGGTTGATTTTCTGTTGGAAGGTGTGGGAGGAATTCCGGAGATGAACCTGCGGGATGGTATTCATCCAAACCCCGAAGGTCACCAAGTCATCGCTCGGAACGTTTTGAAAACCCTGTTGCCAATTGTTAAGGCTGAGTCACAGGGTCAGAGCTGAAGCTTCTTTGGGCTGTGCTGACGCCACCACTTTACTGGAATCCAACTGGCACTGAGCANTAGCGCTGCTGCAAGTAGCCAAGGATAAAGTGGTTTCAGAGGNCGAAAGACATCGGCATCGTGCTCCACAGGCTCCAGCTCATCCAGAAGTTGGTAAATCTTAGCCAATTCTTCGGTACTACGGGCTCGGAAGTACTGTCCACTAGTGAGGGAAGCAATCGTCTGCAGCAACTTCTCATCCAGATCGCGTGATGGATTGACCCGTCTCGTACCAAAAAAAGTTTGCACTAGCATTTCATCTGCACCAACTCCAATTGTGTAAATCCTAACTCCAGCCTGCTTNGCCAAACGGGCCGCCTGCTTTGGAGAAATGTCTCCTGCTGTGTTGGCGCCATCCGTCAACAGGATCAGTACGCGTTCCGATTCTNTCAGTCCTTTTAGACGTTTCACACCAAGGCCTATGGCATTGCCGATGGCGGTACGTTCTCCAGCGAGTCCAATTTCTGATTCCATCAGCATTTGCTGAACGGTCTTCNGGTCGAAGGTCAATGGAGTCTGCAGGTAAGCCTGTTCTCCAAAAAGAATCAGGCCCAAGCGATCACCATCTCTACGTGTAATAAATTTCTGAAGAACATTCTTGACGACANTCAGCCGATTTGTAGNGTTGCCAGATAGTTGAAGATCCTCTTCCTTCATACTCCCCGATAGGTCAACGGCGAGCATCAAGCTACGACCAGATACAGGTAGAGAAATAGGGTCTCCCACCCACTGCGGACGAGTGGAGGCTCCTACCAACAGAGTCCAGCAAACCAAGGCCAGTAGAAAAGCTAGTTGTTTTGTCTGAAAGTGGGAGGCCTGTGAACTATCGGAAAGCTGTTGCAAACGTTCGAGGAAGGGTACCTGAAGGGCTTGTGGAGGAACTGGGGTAGCCGGCCATAGCCAGCGGATCAACAGGGGAAGGGGCCAAACAAGTGCAAACCAAGGCCAGAGAAACTCGAGCATTGTTCAGTTGGGAAAGGTAAGTTTCTTGGTTTTGTGGAACCGGGATGCAGTGTTCTGGAGTTGAATCCACTTTTGACACAGCACAAACAGTTGCGGGGGCAGTGGTTCCTTCGGTGGGCGGTAGGGTCCTTCTGACAGAATTTGACCAGGACCCTGTGTAAACTGGGTNGTATCTCCAGTCTGATCTAGAAACTCCAGCCAGCGTCTGCCGTTTAAGCAAGCGACCTGCTCCCAAGGATGGGCCTGTAGGGCAACCTCANGCAATAATTGAGAAAGCTGCCTTAAGGTCTGTGGATNGGCTACATGCTGCTGTAGCTGAGCCAGTTGCTTCAGAGCCAAGCGTCGTGGAATACTACGATGCTGCCATCGCCAGAGCCACCAGATGCTTGTGCTGAGTAGCAGAAGTCCCAGAATGAGCAGNATCCACCAGCCCATTGCCCAAGGCCATGCAGAAGGCGGAGGTGGAGTGANAATATCCCGCAACTCAGCGAGAGTNTTCATCGGATTCATGGATGCTCAAGGGTTTTCAAGTAGTGCGGTGGAAACATTATCTTAAACAGGGGACAAAGACTTTTCCATGAAGATGCTCAGTGGGTCTGCNTGNTACTCGCCGAAAGGCCCAACNTGTTGATAGCCCAGAGATTCATAGAGTTGGATGGAAGTTGGTTGATGAATTCCTGTTTCCAGGCGNAGNAATCGNATGTNATTCTGTGAAGCNAGNNATTCAATTTCCTGCATTAANCGCAATCCNANTTTTGCTCTNCGGTGACTTTCCATCACNAAGAGCCTTTTGATCTCAGCNTAGCTTGATTTAGNAATGAGTGCNACACAACCNACTGNNCTTTCCTCGAGCAAAGGCNCCNAANAAATAATTCCNCNGTTGNANNANNNCTTCCACATCCACAAGGTGATTACTCTCTNCANGNTAGAGNCTCTCCATGTAGNGTGTTGAAGCNTCNAATAGNTGGTCNGCTTCNTTNTGTTGAATTTGCCTGATGACAACNCNATCCTTGNTCANGCTGCTAANCTTTGTNCTTTCNCTCACTGAANGCTCAGTCCTCTTCNTGGGTTNNTCTGATCTGGNTCATNCGNGNAGCNATNNGGGTANANCCTCTTTTCCACAANTACGTTTGCNACATTTTNAAAATCAACNGNTTCCNNNTTTTGGCTCANCTTTGATTTTNCTAGAATNCTCGTAATTNTGATNCAGAACGCAACGATGTTTTCNAANATGGCGTTCAGGTAGNCCTTNGGTGCATCGGTCATCNGCCANGNGTTCTCACCATGGGTTTGCNCTTCCATNTTCTTTGNCANCTTANTATCAACGACCAGTTTGGATTTNTCATCATTNTGGTAGTGGATCGTACNNTAAANGTGNACTGNCTTGGTAGTTNNAGGTCGGTACGTGNCTGTGATGAACAGGCTTTNTGGGATACCAGTNTGGTGAAATGNAGNCATCTTCTCCCCGAAAGATAGNNAGGATTTNCTTACCNGANGGAANAANTTGATGTAAGNCGTTGTTCAGCGCAAGGTGANCAAGCAGTTCCTGCTTTNCTTGAAGNATNAGTGGAANGTGATTNGCTACCAGNCCTNGTTCNGTTTGCNCTACCANAANAGCCAGAGGAAACNTNTNAATNAGNTNANAAATCTGGCTAGGATCAGTTTCTTCAAAATGGGGAGGGAAGTACATGTTGGTAAAGTCGAAGGATAAGAATGATTGAAATGCTTTTCACCAAAATTTATCTGCCCTTTGGAGAGCAGGCAAGATGCTTATTCTCTGATGGCATGTAGATTAGCTCAATGGAACACAGTGCGCAGGGATCAGAAGCGCTGGTCGGAATGGTAGAAAGTGTGACCATTTGGATCACCTGGCACTTTGTCGTTGTGAATGATGTACGGATCGGAGTATAGCTGGTTAGCTACAATGGGAAGTGTGATGGTATGTTTCCCGTGTGCAGAATAGCAGTTCAGAAAGGGCTAGTTTGTAGTGGGTGTCCAATGGCGAGGAGTTTTTTTGGTAGGAGACTTCTTATAAAGTAACCCGAAGCCAAGGTCCTTGATGAATCTTAGCTTCGCTAGGTATATGTCAGAGGGTAGGAAGTTCGGGAAGAGGTTGCTCCAGCCACTTCAAAGAGAGTTCGTTCAGTTTTCCGTTCAACTTCTTGTGCAAGATGAAGACATTGCCCCACTGTAGTAGATCGAGATTTCCACTCTTTACCCCAATATAGCATGAGGAGTTGGCAATTATGAATTTGGTTTCCAGATTAAAATCAGGATTGTTTTTAGAGATCTCTAGTGCAGCCATGTTTCCAGTGACAATCACGTCAGTCTGACCTGATACATAAGCGGAAATGGTAGCTGCGTTATCACCGAAACGAATAATCTCAGCGTCTACAGGAGCATTTGCGCTGATTGCCAAATCTTCCAGCGTTCCACCAGTCACTCCAACCTTTTTTCCAGAGAACCCTTTCACGGAATCTAATTCAACATCTGGCTTGGCAAAAGCTCCGGAGTAAAATGGAGCGTAGGCGCTAGAAAACCAGATCGATTTGGCTCTCTCAGGGTTGGCACCCATAACAGAAACCACCAGATCGACTCGATCGGTCTCTAAGAAAGGGGTCCTTTGTTTTGATGTCACCGTAACCAGTTCCAGTTCAACTCCCAAATCGTCAGCAATCATTCTCGCAATCTCTACGTCATAGCCCACATACTCTCCTTCCTCACCCAAGGAGCCGAAAGGTGGAAAGTTTTCAGGGACTGCGATGCGGATTTTCCTGATTTTAAGATGTCTGGTAGTTCTGCCACGGCTGGTGTTGCGGTCATTGTCATCAACAATACAAACATCATTAGCAGGCTGAGCGATCATCTTTTACACATTTGCTTGAGCATTATGTTCTCCGGATGATGTTAACGAAATAAGTGCACTCCACAGGAGTCACACGGCAGTCGGAAGGTCTCGCTTGGAAACACTTCCGAATTTTCGCTCCAGCTGCTTTGACAATGCTGAGAGCGGAAAACAAAGGCAAAAGTAGATCAATGCCATCAAGGGGAAGACAACGAAGGGTTCGGTACCATTAACAGGTGCATTGGCCCAGCGTTTCCCAACATTCATCAAATCATGAAAACCGATGATGAAGGCCAGGGAGGTACCTTTAATGATTTGCACCATGAAACCAACCGTTGGGGCAAGGGCGTTTCGGATTGCCTGCGGAGCGATTACTAGTTGTAAAGTTTTGAAGAATCCAAATCCCAACGATCGTGCTCCTTCCCATTGACCTTTAGGTACAGCCTCTATGGAACCTCGCCAGACATCGGCNAGGTAGGCGGATGTGTAGAGAGTCAAAGCTCCGAGGCGAGGTAGGCGGATGTGTAGAGAGTCAAAGCTCCGATTGCTGCAATCCAGGGATCTACATTTTGGCNGAAGAGTCGTGGTATTCCGNGGCCAAANAGAAACAAGAGCATCAGCAGTGGCACAGATTGGAACAGCCAAATGTAGGCTACNGCTCNGGTCTTTGATTTTTGTGACGGATAGATGCGAAGCAGGGCAATGACGATCCCAACCACTCCACCTCCGAAAAAGGCAAATAGTGCGAGGTAAATGGTAAATTGGGTCGCTTCCAGCAACTGGAATATGACAATCCCAAAGGGCTTGCNGAAGACGGATACAAAGATCTCTTTCATGGTGCTGACCACCATGAANTTTTTTTGATGAAGACCAATCGGAGAATCCCTTTGAATGANAGAGCCATCATAATGTAGAGGATCGTAAGCGTGAAAAAGACCTCGAAAGACCGGAAACTCCGACTGTCTATGAATAGGCCCGCAAACGTTAGATCACGCACCCTGATTTCTGCAATCACCNCTNTCGTTAGGAAGAGAAAAATCAATTGACTACTCAGAGAGGGATACATTGGGGCGACCGCCTGAGGTAGGAGAATCTTCNAAAATGCTGTNAAACTTGGAATCCCCAGAGTCTTTGCTGCTTTAAACTGTCCAATGGGAACGCTGAGGAAGCCGGAGCGCAGTATTTCTGCAAAGTAGGCTGAGAAGTTGATGATCAGCGCCAACAGTGCATGGGCCCAAAATGCCCACAGGTAGCCAAGAAGCAGAGGTAGTCCAAATGCAACAAAGAAGAGCTGAAAGATGAGCGGTGTATTGCGAATAAATTCTATGAAGGTCGCTGATAGTTGCCCTAGTACTGGCCAACTGTGATGANGGGCACTGGCCAGCGGGGTCGCTAAGACAAAGTCTATCATACCAGCTGAGATCGTGAGCGCAGCGCTATTCAGGATTCCTTCTGCCAACAGCAGCAGATATTCAGGACTGCGATAAATTTCAAAAAAGCGTAGTTCCACTGTTATCTCCCCTTCGAATCAAGGCGTTGAGCGGCACTCAGTATGAAATCATTTAAATAACTGATATTNATNAATTAAAAATTAAATTACAAGAAATTCGTTCGAGGTCGTGAGTAATTTAAAGACACTGNTGTGCCAAGACTTTTTCAAACTCTGACCANTTCAATCTCCAAGCTAACTTTTCGAATTTAATCGCAAGAAACGGTATGTTTTTCTTGATANCCAATGGAATACTTCACCTAACCAATATGCTTTATCAGTAGGTGAACTCGTGTCTTCAAAGCCAACCATCAATACTTCCATGATTTTTCATGAGTGGGGGTTGTTATTGGCTCTTTCCATTCTTTGGGGCGGCTCATTCTTTTTCAACAGTGTAGCAGTCNGGGAACTACCAACGTCCACCGTTGTGGTTGGTCGGGTNACCTTAGCATCTGTAGCATTCTTGCTGGTGATGAGAGTCACAGGTCAACAGTTCCCTAGGAATCCAAGAATTTGGATCGCTTTCTGTGGGATGGGAATGTTGAACAACGTCGTGTCATTCAGTTTGATTGTTTGGGGACAGATACGAGTTGCTTCTGGTGTTGACTCAATTCTCAACGCAATGACACTTCTATTCACAGTAGTAGTTGCGCATTTTATGACCTCGGATGAAAAAATGAATGGTAGTCGTCTTTTGGGGGTTGTTATTGGTTTTCTGGGAGTCTTCACTATGATAGGCACTGATATGCTTGCAGGNATAAGTGCAAATCTCTTGGCACACATGACAATTCTTTATGCAGCACTTTCTTACGCTTTCGCTGGCATCTTTGGGCGTAGATTCAAAGCGATGGGGGTGTCGCCNATAATCACAGCAATAGGGCAGGTAACAGCCTCCAGTTTGTTTCTTGTACCGATGGTGATTTTGGTTGAGTAACCATAGACTTTGCNAATGCCAAGCGTAGCTACCCTTGCCTCCCTTGTAGGGATTGCTGTTTTGTCGACAGCCTCAGCATACATTCTCTATTTCCGAATCTTGGCTACAGCTGGAGCAACAAACTTGTTGTTGGTTACCTTCCTGATACCAATCAGNGCCATTCTGCTGGGAATTGCTTTTCTGGATGAGAGTCTACTGCTNAAATATTTAGTGGGAATGGCTTTGATCGGTGCAGGTATGGCTGCGGTTGATGGTNGTCCCTGGAAGAAATTAAGGGTGCTTTGGGNTATACGAGAGTNGTGATATGCAGCAAAACCAAGAAAAAGAGAGAAACGATTCCAAAGAGATCGATGAGCAACGCTGGCAAGCCGTTTGTAATCGGGACCAAGCGTGGGATGGTATCTTTGTTTTCGCAGTTTGTACGACAGGTGTGTACTGTCACCCTAGCTGCATTTCCCGAAGANCCAATCGGGAAAATGTTTCGTTTCACGANACACCTTCACAGGCTCAGGCTGCGGGCTATAGAGCTTGTAAACGCTGCAAACCCAATCAAGTAGAATTTCTATCGCATAGCAAAGCCATCGCTCAGGCTTGCCGAGCAATCNAGTTGGCAGAAGAAAAGCTTGATCTAGCNAGATTGGCAGCATCAGTGGGTCTCAGCCCAGGTCATTTCCAGCGTGTATTCAAGGCACAGGTTAGTTTGTCTCCAAAACAGTATGCGATGGCGTTACGGAAACAGGGCTTCCGCGGTGAATTGAAGTCTTCAAGGAATGTCACCAAACAATTTATGAAGCCGGTTACGATAGCCCATCACGAGCTTATACTGACAACACCACACCAGGACTGATGCCAAGCAAACACAAGAAAGGGGCTCNGGGAGAAACAATCCGTTATGCCCACCGCAAAACAAGCCTTGGAAGTATTCTGATTGCNGCAACCGATCGTGGAATTTGCTTGGTCGAGTTTGTAGAGAAAGAAGAAGTCTTGGGCATACTGGAGAAAAACTTCCCCTCTGCAGAGCTGCAAGAAGCAGAGGAAGATTGGCAAGAATGGATATCTGAGGTGGTGGCCCAGATTGATGATCCCCATCGAAGGCAGTCAAACGAAATGACACTTCCCTTGGATATTCGAGGCACGGTCTTTCAGGAAAAGGTGTGGCGGGCCCTGACCGAGATCCCATCTGGAGAAACGGCAAGCTACACCCAACTCGCCCAGTCCCTCGGANAATCCAAGGCCGTCCGTGCCGTGGCCAGAGCTTGTGCTTCTAATCGTTTGGCAATCNTGATTCCGTGTCACCGGGTGATTCGTGGGTCTGGAGATCTGGCAGGGTACAAGTGGGGCATCGAACGCAAGCAGAAGCTTTTGGAACAAGAAAAAGATCGAAGATAGTGTGGCGAGCCTGCTTTACAGGAAGAAAAAACCNTTCACAGTGTAAGGTGCAGCTAGTTGGTGGAGTTGGGCTGTGAGCGCACGTAGGTATAGTTGTGAGCAGAGTTAGTCCGATTTTATATAATTTGCTGTAAGGAAAATTTCGTAAAATCTGATGGCTGTGCACAGAAGATTTTTTCATAACCAACGATTCCGATGAAAATAATTCCAACATTTTTTTCAAAAGATGTATCATTANTTTAGAAAAAATNCNNATCAACAACGAANATCCGCTACTAAACCAGCCGTNTAACGACAGTCCAGCATAGAATTTTTCCGGATNAACGGACTGNACTTCACTTCAGAAGCACTCCAAACGAATCGCTGACCATAGCCACGACCAGTTTGCTGGTCTAACGGGTACCTCTTGAAAAACAAGAGTTTCCTCATACCTACTGAATCGTCACTTCAGTTGATGTCTCTCGGTCTGTCTCGACTAAAAAATTAGTTAAGTCCAAAGAAATTCAAAATCTTACTGGAAATTGTTCTAGCAGATTGATTAGGTGNTCATAGTAGAGTATCAGCTCTTAGAAANCCTTTTAGGATTATTTTATGAACGAAGAAACTAGAATTGATCGATTGACAGTAAGTCCGGAAGAATTTGCAGAACTAACTGGGCATGGTTTGGCAATAGTCTATCGATACGTGAATCTTGGAATGCCCTGTAGCTCCAGAGAAGTTCCACTAAAACAAGCCACTAAATGGCTACTAAATTTTCAAGAAAGAATAGAAAATTCAGAGGAATTTGGTCAACAAAAAGAAGCTGAGATGCCGCTCGGTAAAATAGCTTTTCAAGAATTACCTAAAGAGAAAATGCATGATGAGACAACGGTAATTGATGCCATCCAGCAAAGTGTGAGTGAGATCAAAAATCGTTTGGTAGCACTACCGTTAAAATTAAATCCAGAGATAGAAAAGTTGGGTAATTCCTTGGATACTGTTCGGCTATTAGAGAACGAAATTATTGGAATTCTTATCGAACTTTCCAAGATGCAACTGAGTCCAAAAAAAAATAGTTGTTGATCAGGTTACTATTTCTCATGGGATGGAGAAAAAAACAGCGTTAGTGGGGCCAATCTACTTTTCAGAAAAATTATTTTTGGGATGATTTAGAAACTAATACTTCCGGCAGCAACCACTCTGAGAAGTCTTCCAGAAAACTTGCAGGCCGATGTGGTCTATCGTATCGCCGCTTTGGATAGCATTCCTCCTGGCGTAGTCAATGAACTCAATGAAGTTTTGACGGATGAAATGAAGCAAGCAGGTAGCATGGTGACCAAAGTTGGTGGAGTGGAACCGGTCGCTGAAATCCTGAACGCAATGGACAAAGCATCTGAAACGCGGATTCTTTCTACGATTGAAGAGTCTAACCCAGATTTGGCAGAACAAATTCGTGAACTGATGTTTACCTTTGAGGACCTGACACTGATTGATAGTAAGCAAATGCAGACGGTCTTGAAGGACGTCGATAAAGCTGATCTGGCGATGGCACTCAAGACAGCGAGTGACGCGGTTAAAGAGTTAATTCTGAGTTCTATGTCAACTCGTGCAGCTGAGATGCTCAATGATGATCTGGAAAATATGGGTCCTGTGAAAGTAGCTGNTGTNGAAGGTGCTCAGCAAAAAATCATCAAAGTAGTCAAGNAACTCGAAGAAGAAGGTAAACTTATTATGGCTGGAGCTGGTGATGATGTTGTCTAACATTCTCCTTAATACNCAGCAGGACTGATTTTCAATGAATCAATAGNAACAGGCAATTCACGGNAAATTGCTGATCCATGATGAAAAAACTTATGCTCCAACTGAAATATTTTGGTGTTTGATGATGTAATGTAAAAAATAAAGTGTTTTAATTTTTGTTTATCAGTATANTGANTATTGCCAATCTAATTAATAGTATTGGAGACGTTGAGTGACTTAAGGCTTGGAATCACTCAACAACTTTTAAGGTTCCAAGCCAGTTCGTGAGAATTTTTGTGAATATTTANGTAGGAAATTTGGCCTTTAGCGTTTCTGAAGACCAGTTGCGATCAGCGTTCAGCCAGTTTGGAAAAGTAAGCAAAGCTTCAGTAATTATGGATCGAGTAAANAATCGATCCAAAGGCTTTGGTTTTGTCGAGATGGATGATGCAGCAGAGGGGAATTCTGCTGTTGAGGCTTTAAACGGTCATCAAATAGATGGTCGAGCTTGGAAAGTGAATGAGGCCAAACCTCGAGAAAAATCACGGTGGTAGAGACAGACTGATCAAGCGAGTAGAAGTTAAATCATTCTCCTATGATCCTGAAGATGCTGCGAATATACCATTGGCAGCATCTNACTTTTATATACCCTCCTNCCACCTCTCTTAGTTGAACTACCAAAATTGTCCGTTAGCCCTNGTCTTNTAATTCCTCCACCACATTGCAAGNTAGCATCTTTCCAGTCGAATANNNATGTTCAAGCCGCAGCAGCCATCAAAAACTGAATACCTTATCAAAATTNCCGGGNNGTACTATTCAGATGCAGTATTTCAATTTGTTCTGAACAGAATANAGNTGTTGTCGTACCCAATAAAGAAGTTAACTTTGATATTTAGTTGATTTTTAGTAACTAACAATTCTACTAGATTGGCAAAGAGANCCNTTTGTTTTTNTAAAATTCGATCATTTTTTTGGTAGTTGTGAGGCCTATTCAAATAAAGCTTTTGANTCTGTTTNTTTGAGAGCAAANNNTCTGCTTCTTGNTAGTTCCTCAAAAATTTNTCTCCAAGCATTGGTAATGCTAGCACTAAATAATNTAGTTNCTTCCAAAGAGAATGTAGTTAGAATGGAAAAAATGAAGATTTTTTGTTGCTTGATCTTTGGATAATATAAAGCATCTCACCNTTTTTAAAAGAGGTTTTTGANTTATATATAGTTGAATTAATTATTTTTTTCGGGNTATATAGTTGTATTTAATTGAGATTTATAAGTATTAGAATAGTATATATAAATACTGNATAANGTTTTGNTTAAAATTAATGTNTTAACANGATATATTTTTAATTTTTTATGAATTGATTTAATCTGTTAATTTACAAAATATAAAATATTATAATATCTTTTAAGCTAATTTNANGAGGACCCATGAATAAGTTGAAAACTTCANTTGGAATATTAGGGATTTTTGCNCTTGTTTTNGTGTGGTTTGCATCATCTCTGTACCAAAAAGTTCCAGCAGGATATGTTGGAGTAGCAACACTGTTTGGAGAAGTTCAGAAGAGTCCTTACGAAGAAGGATTACACATCCCTGTAAACCCATTCTACGAATGGTANTTCTATGATGTGAGGCAAAAATCTCACTTAGAAGAAGCAAATGTTCCAAGTCAAGACCAGCTTCAAACAAAGATACAAGTGAGTGTACAGTTTCAATTAAGTAGTAAAAATGCCCCCAAAATTTTACAGGAAACAGGCCAAGCTGCTGATGTCTTGCGCGTCCATATTGTTCCAAAATTAAGATCACTTTTACGAGANCAAGGAAAGACGATTAAGCGCGCTGAAGATTTCTTTCTGGAGGAAACTCAGCAAAACATGCAGANATCTCTACTGGAAGGCCTCAAAGACTACTTAATTCCAAAAGGAGTGGATGTCGGGGCAGTATTGATTCGTGATATATCATTGCCACCGTTCATTATTAAAGCTATTGAGTCTAAGAAAGAGCGNGAGCAAGAAGTTGAGAAGCAAAAAGCAGAGTTAGAACGATTTAGAACAGAGCAACAGCAAAAGGTTGCACTTGCAAAAGCAGAAAGTGAAGCTGCAGCAGAACAAGCATTGAAAAAGAGAGTGCTTGCAGATGCNCAGGCGTATGAAATTGAAAAAATCAATAGTGCTATTGGTAGTAATCCCAATTATGTAAAGCTCCAAGCANTGGAAGCATTGAAGGCTATTTCTAAAGATCCNGCATCCAAAATATATTTTATGGATGGCGACAGTCCATCACCACTTCCGTTAATGAATTTTGGAAATGTTCGCTAATCTGAGAACCACCCTAGAAATTATTGATTCAGTGCTGCTTTAATAATTGATTTTTCAAAAAATTTGATAAATACCTGCAGTCCCTAAATTTTAATTCATCCTTTCAGATTTCTGACTTTCAGCGNTAAGAGATAGATTTAGAGTTGCAAAGAAAGTGAACGTATGGATGTAAGCGGAGATGGAAGATCTGAGCATGCAGACTATGGCAGGTTGTATTGATCTGAAAATTATGAGATCTGACGAGTAACTGATTTGGTACAAGGATGAACTGTTCTAACACGATTCAGAAAAGCGGCCATTTCGGATCAGAACAGTATTTGGCTGATTTGTGCATTTGAGTCAGAACTTCTTGAACCTAGTGTAATCAAAGATTTTTTTGAGTTCAGTGTCAATCGTATTGATGTAGTGACTCAGGAGTTGTAGGTCCAATTCAGTAACCTATGCGCTCTTGCCAGCAGTTCTCAGTTTGGTGAGGAAAGAACTGGCGGCGTCAAAGTTCTTATGGACACGCAAGGGAATGTCAGGTTGCTTCTATAGGAATGTAGCAAAGAACACCTACTTTTGAAGATAGAAATTTAATCGCCGCAGTTCAGACACCAGAAATCTAATAATCTACTAAATATACTCTCTGTAGTTCTTTTCAGCAAAAATTCTTATTGGGCACCAGTCTGTTAGAAATTGGAAAACAGATTGTCTTTGACAGATATTAGGTTTTCACATCTGTTTTCGCCCTTAGGTTCAGAATTTTTTCTAAAGTACCAAATACGAATGATTCTACTTTCACAAAGTTGTCAGGTATCTTGATTGTCCTGTCTTCATTCCAAAATGGAACCATTGCACGCCAAATATTCTCTCCTTTCAGACGCGAATAAACTGCAGCTAGAATATGAATTCCAATGAGCCAGTAGCTGAGAGAGGCTGAAAAACCATGCAATCCCATTGCTGCGGCCTGCAGGAACCCATCTTTGAAACCGAGGGAGAACAGAAAAGCGATCATCAGCCCAGAGACTGGGAGCATAACCAAACTAAAATACATGCCTACATGAACGGAACGCGCAACAAGGATGTGTACTTTTGATATATTCTCTGGGGCTCCAATTAAAGTGGGAAAACTTCTCATGTAGAAGTAGCGAAAAATCACGATTGCCAGAAAGACGATAGCGAAAATTACTTCAAATTCTAGTAGGGAAGTGTCTTCCAGTTGGGAGATGTCATCGACTTGCTTTAAAATCCCATAGGCATACAAGAAAGTGAAACTCCAATGCAGAAATTTTGAAGTGAGAGTATGTGATGAGAAGGATGCACGGTTGCGCTGGTAACTGTCTGAATCAAGCATTGGGAAACTCTTAGAATTTGTTTAAAATTGAAACATTTTTAGTATTTTACGAATTCAAGATTGCTGTTGCTCTCTTACTCCTGTTTTTCACCTGTCTTTTGAAATAAAATCTAATCTTACTAAGAGCTAATATTTTACAGCTTCATCCTTTGAAGCAAAGTTTTGAAGAAAATTTGTACTCTGAATAATCACAATCCAACTTTACTATTTTCTAACTGTTGTTTTGAGATAGCAGTTGCTTTTATGATTTGCTCATCGGTCATTAAATCAAAAAATTCTAAATGGAATTAAGCAAATGCCCATTCATCAGATAGCTGATTAAGAGTTGGTACTAAATTTTGGAATTTATCTACATATTCAACAAACCAACTTGGGTTCAGCTAAATTTCCGTTTGAAAGCATTAGAAACATTGAGACTTACAGTAGCATCACTACTTGAATAACAGTCGAATAAATGAACTAGCTTGTCTTTATTGTCGACAACAATATCCACAACTTATAATGTCCGTTTTAACGAGTTTAGATGCCTACTGCTAAGCATAATTTAAAAGTTTTTTCTTCAGACTTACGGATTTTTCGTTGTTACTTATTAGTCACCGCCAGTTATGGCTTATAGTAGTTTCGCCAACTTGCAAAATACTTTGCGAGTCAAAGTATTTTTTCTGCGTCAAACATCAATTTCATTTTAAGCTGGAATGCTATAAAAATAATTATTCGTACATATTTATTAATTTTCATCCAATAATACAAAATATTTAACTCATCATACTTCTATAATTTTATTTTCACTTTTTAAATAATTATTCACTTTTCTAAATTTAATAAATAATTTTAGTA